>NZ_QTXU01000016.1:0-68931 GCF_003461785.1 Ruminococcus sp. AM43-6 | reverse complement strand
TCGAGATTTCCAAAAAGCAGGAAATCTCGACTCTTTGAGCGCTGTTTTTTTACAACGCCATTAGTATTTTGTGGCGGAGCGTTAGTTTTGGTTTGGTCTGTATGTTTTTGCCATGCGTGAGAAGTATGAAAGGAGCTTGCTGTCAATGAACTTGCTTACTGCTGTGATGGCAGGTCTTGCACCTGATTTGATGTTGTAGGTGTCGGCTGTTATCTTGTCTGCCGCCTTTGCAAGCTCGTCTGCACTGAACAGGGAGTCCATATTCAGCTCAGGGTGAAGCCTTTTGATGACTTTTATTTCGCTCGCAAGCCGTTTTTCGACTATCTTTCTGTACACCCATCTTGATATCTCGCTGAAAGTGTATTTCTGTGAGAAGCGGTTGATAAGCTCGACGTCAAAATAGTCGGAAAGGTCGCTTATGAGCTGTGTTTCTGATGTGCTGTCTGAGTTGAATCCAATGCTTCTGCTCTTTGCGGTACAGCCTGCGTTGGTGGTAGCTATTATTATGGACTTTGAGAAGTCTATAACGTTTCCTTGACTTGTGGTGAGAATGCCCTCGTCAAAGACAGACATGAACAGCCTTTGCACGGCTCTGTCGCACTTTTCAAACTCGTCAAGAAGTATCACCTGATAGGGATTTGACTTGAGCTTATCAAAGGGCAGTTCAACATTGCTGTCGCTTCCAAGATAGCCTGCAGGCGAGCCTATAATGCGGTTTATGCCTGCGTCATAATAGAATTCCGACATATTCAGTGTGATAGGTTTCTCGCCTGCACAGTTTTTGGCTATTATCTTTGCAACCTCTGTTTTGCCCACTCCGCTTGGTCCGATAAAAAGCATTGTAAAAGGCTTTTTGGTCGGTCTGATGTGGAGAGAATGGAGCTTAAGCACATTGACAAGGTCGTCTATGATAGCTTCCTGACCGCAGACGGCTGAGAGGTCACGGCGAAAGGCTCTCTCGTTAAAGGTGTGTGGCGTGCTGTGACCTGATGTCATGCGGAAAGCCGTTTCTTTTATATGGCGGTCGGTGAGAGTAATTTTCATCTTCTTGTCAGAAGCGTTCTTCACCACGGCGGAAGCTATGGAGCGGTCAAGTAGCGTTATGGCATTGTCAGGGCGGTGTGAGCCTGAGTAGCAAAATTCGTCTGCAATATCAACAATGCGCTCTGCCTTGCTTCTGCTCAAAGCGAATGAGATGTTATAGTGGCTTGCAAAATGCTCGTTCATGCTGAGAAGGATCTCCACTGTCTGCTCATGGTCTGCTTCGTCAACTATTATCTTTGTCATACGTCTGCAAAAGGCAGGGTCGCTGTCGATGAGATTTGCTTCCTGGGTCGTTGTCGCTCCTATGAGCTTTATTTTTCCACGGCTCAGAGCAGGCTTCAAGATCTGAGCGACAATCCGATATGCCTTTTCCTGAAAAAGCATATGTATTTCGTCGATAAACAAAATTCGCTTCTCGTCCTGGTCGCTCATATAGTTTATGAGCATTTTGACCTTGTTTTCAAGGTCGCCCATAAGACCTGAATCTGCCACGATATCAGAGAGTTGGAGGGCATATATCCTATAGCCTTTGAGCTGTGGTACGATGTTCTCGCTGTTTTTGAGCCTGTAGGCAAGCTCCTCCACTATCTTGGTTTTTCCACAGCCTGCAGGACCGCAGAGCAGTGCGTTGGGCTTGTCCGAGCTTATGAGAACAGACATCATCAGAGAGAGTATGCTCTCTTTGAATTTTGTTTCTGTCTTTCTTGCTTCGGCAAGGTCGAAAAGCATTGTTTCGGGGTCAAATACCTTTGCCTTAAATGGATTTTGTCCCATGTTTTGAAGCTCCTCAGGACTAGGCTCATAAGGCTCGTCCTGTGGGTCAAAATCATCATCGTCCTCGGAGTCGTTGATACAATCATACGCCTCATAATCCTTGATGTATTCTATATCTTCTGTTTGTGGCATTTTTATTCCACTCCTTTCTTGGTGTTTTGTTGACGTCTTCTACGCCTTTTGAAATTTTCACGCATATGGGCAATGCTGAACGGCGCTAATATCAGCTCCTCGAATATCGTGTATGCGCAGTTGCTCGGTATAGTGTCTCTTGCCGCTATAAGCATTTTGCCCACTGTACAGCCAACGTTGTTCACAAGCTTACTGCAAAATGGATATACGTCAGGGGTGATGTTATAGAGTCTGCCTACCTGTGCAAAATAGTCGTTCAGCTCCATTGAGCAGAGGACGTTCAGTGCGCATATCATCTTGGCATTGTCTGTGAAGCCTTTGATGTTTATCGGGAGCGGTGCTTTGCCCTCCATGACAAGCCTTATTTTGCCTATCCTCTCAGCTTGCTCAGCCATGTTGCACATATACTCAATGGTGTCGGCAAGCTCAGTGTATTGGTCTGCGGCAGACCTTATTTCGCCCCTCATTGTCATACCTGTGTCTTTGAGAAAGCTTGGGTATACATCAATGAAGTCTCTGAACGTGAACTTGTCACGGGCGGTGGCATAGTTACATTCAAGCTCGCTGAAAACTATGTCCTTGTCATTCTCCGTCAAGTTAATAAGCTTAGACAGCGGTGTGCCCATTATCACAGTAATGGCGTTTTCAAGAGTCATGTTCTCGTACTCCTGAATGATGTCCTTGATGTCAAATATTTTTTTCATAGTGTTGGTGTCCTTTCTCATAGTGTTAATGTCCTTTTTCATGGCATTAACCTCCTTTTTGTTGTAAAATTTTATTTAGCAGGCTATTGCCTACCATTGTGTAAATTGCAGCGGCAACGCCGCTGGGAGCGTTCACACCAGTGTAAGGCGATGAACATTTGTAAAGAACAATGCTGACATGGCTGTGCCGAACAGCAGTGAGCCATGTCACTTGTCCTATTTGCACCCTCAGAACAGAGAGCAGATCATTTTGCAGAGCATAGAATCAGGTGATTGAAAAAATCAAGGTAAAGAAAATTAATGATCGTTGGTTATATGTTAATGTCCTTTTTCTATGTCCTGCGATGATATGGCGGTCTGTTCGTCGGGAATGGGAGCTGTGGTAAGCGGCAGGTCGCCCTTATAGCGCTCTATTATATCTGCCGCAGTATAGGGGTATGACAAGATGATGTCAGAAGCTGAGGCTATGAGCCACCACCTCATGTCATAAGCGTCGCGTATCTGTTCGGCGTAGTTGTCAATAAAATTGCACCATGGTATCCAGAATGCGCAGGCTTTCCTGTCAAGGATATCAAATGCACTGCCTAAGCTTATGGTGGGGTCTTGCTGTATTGCTTTGGCAAGCTTCATCTGTAGTTTGACTACAAGCCGTTTGTCATTGGCAGGATACCGAGTATTTGAGCCTATGCAGAGTGTGTTCAGATAGCCTAAGTATTCTTTGACGTTTATGGCGTTGTATATCTGCACTTCCGGAAGCTGACGATTTAAGACGAGCATTTTTCTTACATATGCCGAATAGCATCTTATCTCGTCCTCACTGTCAGTATCAGCGCTTATTATCTGCGCATATGTGTCAAGCTCGTCCATAAGAGCCACAAGCTCGCCAAGGGTCATATCCTTGCAGTCACGGATATTGATATGGAAATATTTCTCTATCTGCTCTGCGATGATGTCAATGCCTTTCTTTTCACTTGTTTGGGTGCTGTAAGATGCCAGCTTCACAAGCGGCAGTTTCATTAGATCTCTGACGGCTTGCTTTATAAAGTGCAGGTCAGAGAATTGATCTATATTTAGTATCATTGTTTTTGCTCCTTTTCGTTTTTTAAATACTTATCTGATGATCTTTTTGAAGCATACTGTATGGTGCTATCTTGTCTGCAAGCATAGCCTGTCTGCCTGAGAATATCACATAGACCTTGTCCCTTGGCATACAGAGTATGTTGTCCATGGTCTTTGACGCTCTGTCCGCTATCATTCTTGCAGTGTCAGGGTCGTTGCAGCCCATGAAAAGCAGTGTGTCGCAGTTGTTTATGATAGTCTTGGCGGCGTTTGCGTCATACATGGTGGCAAGCTGTGACAGGCTCTGTATTATCAGCGATGCGTAGATATCTCTCGACCTTATGGTGGAGATGTTCTTGTCGAAGTTACTGATATATGCGCTTGTAGCACCAAAGTCGTCAAGTATCATATGCACAGGCACTGGAAGCCTGCCTTTAGGGCTGTTATCAGCTTCTCTGCACAGTGCCTGCAAGGTCTGGGTATAGAACAAGCTCACAAGATTGTCGAGATTATGCTCTGTGTCACTTGTCTTTATGAATACTGCGGTCTTTCTTCTCCCGATATCCGCAAGATCTACGGATATCTTGTTGTTAAAGATGTATCTCAGCTCTTTCATGTTGAAGCAGTTGAGATGTGAAGCGGCTATTCCTGCGGTGGAAGCGAATGTTCTGTCGGAGGGTCTGGTCGCCTGTGTTTCTGAAAACAGCCTTGTAGACAATGTGTTGGGATTGTCTTTTATCCATTTGACGAAATAAGCGTCGCCGTTGTTTTGGATATATGTGTGGAAAAGCTCCAACACTGATGTCATGTTGTGATACTCTTTTGGCAGGGCCTCAAGAGCGTATGCTATCGCGAACTCTATCATTGAGGCGGCACTCATATCCCAATATGGCTCTTTACAGCCACTGTTCACAGGAGATATTGCGTCGGCGATAGCTTTAACGTCAGGCTCGTATATACTGCCGTCTTTGTTTCTTTTTACCGCAGCCAATGGGTTATAGCCCTGACTTTTCTCAGGCTCTGTAAAATCGAGTTTTATAATGTTATAGCCTTTAGCCCTCAGTTCGCCTGCGAACATATCATAGAGCAGACCCTTGACGTCCTGCAATATGACTGATGATTTGATGTTTTTTAGCACAGAGCAGATGTAAGAGCCTGTTTTGCCGCAGCCTGAATTGCCTATAACAAGGACGTTGTTATTAAGCCCTGTGACCTTTGTGTCCTCCAAGAGTTCAACGCCCTTGGCGAGAGTTCTTTTACCGTATCTTTCTATTGGTGCAGTGTAAGTAGGTCTGTCGCCTGTGATTCTTTGTTTACTCATTGTTTTGCTCCTTTAAATTAATGTGTTGATGATTTTGTGTGCAAGACCGAAGTCAACAGCTTCATTCGCTGTGTAAAAAGAGTCATACTGTGTGACCTCGTAAATTTCTTCAAGAGTTCTGCCTGTGCGCTCTGCTATTATGGAAGCGAGAGTTTCACGCATTTTGTTCAGACCTGCAAGATGTTCTTCTATTTCTTTTGATTTCTGACCGCTGAAATCTGCCTTGCCGAAGCTGGGGTCATGTATCATTATGCAGGAGTGCGGAAGTATCTCACGCCGGTCTGCCGCAAGGTATATGACAGCTCCCATTGAAGCGCAAAGTCCCACGCATACGGCTCTGACCTTTGAGCGTGTCATTCTTATAGCGTCATACAGTGCAAGACCGCTTTCGCAATCGCCCCCGGGAGAGTTTATATACAGCGTTATTTCCTTATCTGCCTGACCGTCCATTAGCATAAGAGCCTTGATGATGTCAGTGCAGTTTTCAGAGCTGATATCTCCCTCAAGGAATATCTTTCTTTCACTTAGCAGGTGATCGTCAAGATTTATGCGTTCGATACCTCTTGAACTTTCGATTATTTTGTTTAGATCTGATCTCATTGTTATCGTTCCTTTCTTTTGTGTGTGATGAATTTGTAAAGTGTTATTTCCTTTCATTATACAAGTAGGAGTGGCTTTGCCACTCGACCCTGCCTGCATAGCATTAGCGTCAATACTCAGGGACGTTTGAAGAGAGAACGTCCCTTTTCTTGACATTGACGTAGTACATAAGTACAGGAGATGAAAAATACTATGAATGGCAGACTTACCAGTTGTCTACCATTATATCCACCGGAGCAGCCCCGCTGCTCCCCCTCGTTCCTATAATAGTGTTACACAGTGTGAAATAGGAACGAGTATGTGACAGAAAAAAGAAGTCATACCTGCGTACACAGATATGACTTTAGAAAAAGGAATGGATCAAAGAAATTGGACATGACGATAGGTTGGAGTACCTATCAATAAATATACAGGAGCAGCCTGCTGCTCCATGTAGCGTTCCTATAATAAGTGCAATTCGGCGGTTATAAGAACGTCTGTATATCAAAAGAAGGAAGAGTTTTTTCAACACTTTTCTTCGGGTGCTGAGTATTGGAAGCTTCAACTTTCTTTTCCTTTTTCAGACAGATGGATAGGAAGCGGAATTCAAGAGACGCCAATAGTTTACACCAAGCTGTTTTTACCGACTCCGTGCGTTAAACTCGGGAACTTAAGCGCCCGCAGAGGCGAGATAGGAACGCCTGAGTTGGCTGTAAAGAATAAGTTTGACAAAGTGACATATAAATAAATTAGGGATAGTTTATTTTGTCGTAAATCACGCAAAATAGCCGTTTTAGTGATATTGTGAAAATATTTGATGTGCGGATATTGATTTTTTTGAAAATGTGCAGTATAATATAGGAAAAGCCGTAAATACGTTGATATAGGGGGATGAAAAATGCGTTTCAAAAAGGCAGAGCTTGATGTCAGAACAAGATACATTGCTGACTTGGAGAAAAGGCTTACTACATATTTCAAGGATTATAGGAACGAGCAGAAAAGCATAATAGAGTCACTGCTCAAGGGGCATGATACTGTTGTAAGGCTGAGAACCGGCGGAGGTAAGTCACTTTGCTTTCAAGCTCCTGCTATCATATCTCAGGGCGTGACTATCGTGATCTCTCCATTGCAGGCACTTTGCAATGATCAGGTGGATAACTTCAATAAAAAATACTGCACTGAAGCTGTGACGGAGTTCAATAAAAAGTATGCGGAGGCTCACCCTGAGTGTGCAGGCTTTCTGTCTGATAAAATGCCTAAGGCAGAATTTGACCTGTCTGTAAGCAAGCTGGTCAAAAATAACAACGATGATAACACAGAATGTAAGCTTTTGTATCTTTCCCCTGAAATGCTCAGCAAGCCAGTATACAGGCAGGAGCTTATTGAAGCCGCCGCTTCTGGCAAGCTGAAAATAAGCATGATAATATTTGACGAGGCACACTGCTTATCAGAGTGGGGCTTCAATTTCAGAGAAAGCTATTTTCAGATATGCAGTACCATAGCTCGCTTGAAAAAATATCAGGAGATACCTATGGGCATTTTTTCTGCATCGCTGACTCCTGCAAATGCAGAGCAGCTCAAAGTTTTGCTTGATATGAAAAAAACAAAGGAGTTTGGTATTTGTACTGATAGGTCTGCTGACATGGGAGAAAGCTCGCTGTCGGTGAAGCGTGACGACCTGAATGTTTTTATCCTAAACTGCGATAAGAGCAATTTGGATAATGATAAAGACCTGCCAAAGCTTTATTATCTTTTGGTTCTTCTTAATAATATAAGCTTCAAAAAGTGCATCGTATACTGCAATACTGTAAAACAGGTCGAATATATAAGTAAGCGTATTTCAAAAAATCTTGCGAAAAAGGGTGGGAAGCTGTCAAAGGGCAGTATAAGCTATCACGGCAAAATGTATCACAGTGAAAGACTCGGTGCGGAATATAAATATGCAAACAAGGAGCTGGGTTATAACATTATCGTTGCAACAATGGCGTTTGGAATGGGTATAGATAACAGCGACGTTGACCTTGTTATACATTATGCTATTCCTGAAAGCATTGAAACATATTATCAGGAGATCGGCAGAGCAGGGCGGTCTGCTGATGATAGAAATAACAATGTAATAATGCTGTATAAAAATGAAGATAACTCGAAAATAGAAAAAGGCAAGGAAAAAGAAGAAACAGAGAACCAAGAGGAGAAAAAGGAAAACGATAAAGCCCAATACAAAAATGAAGTCAGAAAAAGACGTTTGGTGAGAATTGAAACGAAGAGAAGGTATGTGTATACTGTAAATAACGTGTTCTCGGAATCGTCCGTTATATCAAGACTTGATGACCGCACAAAGGGAGCTTTCAAACTGTCAAGAAGATATTCCTTTGACATGATGAAGCGGTATGTTATGGAAAATCTGGAGCGTCAGCCTATAACAAAAGAACAGGCGGTAGAGTGCCTTGGCAAGAAAATGCAAAAATGCTATGACAAAATGGCACTCATACCATGCGATCAAACTGTTATCGACGAATATTTCAATGGCACAGAGCTGGAAAATATCATCACCGAATATATACGAAACAGTATCATGAGGGCAGAAATTCCAAAGAAAAAATTACTGCTCCAACAGGTCAAGCCGAAAAAACAGACCTCAAAGATAACCTCTGCCGATGAAGTAAACAAGGACCTTAGGCGTGTTATCGGTCAGATAAACGAGCTTTATATAAACAATACTCTTCTTGCCAACGAGATACGCAATTTCAATTGGTTTTATAAGCCCGATGAAAACGGGACAGTTTGCAATAAAGGAAATGTCATAGCAGAAAGGGTCTTTCTTGAAGCTGAGGTCGGCAATATAGAGGGCTGTCGCTTTTACGACAGGTCAATGGAATGGAAAAAAGAGCTTGAAGGGGAGTTCTTGCTTGAAAGGCACGTTTTTAATGACAGTGCGTTTATATATGTAAGACCTGCAACATTGTCGGGAAAAAAGGAATTTGAAATAAGATATCATGCGCAGAAGATACTTATGGAGGATCTGAAAAGCCAGAGGGAAGAATATTCTTTGAGATATGTGTATTTTTACACCGACGTGAACAGGGGAGGTGCTACTAAGGGCAGACAGAGATTTGACCTTGTTATCACTGCGGCTTATAAGATAGATAAGGATATTTTTGACGGCATAATAAGCGGAGATAAGGACAGCGCCGACAAGGATTTTTTGCAGATATTAGGTTACACACCAGGGGATAAGTATGATATCAGACTTGGTTTTGACAAATGGGAAACGGATAGGCTCATAAGAAAATATAAAAGGGAAAATGATGACCTTTCAGAGATAAAAGAGGACGAGCGTGCGGTATCATATATAGACAAGAAAATAAACAGGCTTTTGGGAGAGAAAGATATACAAGGGCTTTATGACGGGCTGTCAGGCAAAAGAAACGATCAAGAGGACTATAACTACAGAGTAGCTTTTGTGAAAGGTCAGCGCAGAAATGATATCTGTTGTACCTTATGGTATCAAGACTGCACGGCTTATGAAAAAGCACCGCTGACATACTTTGATATGTGTGTGTTTGACGCTGTTTGCACTATATGGAACAATAACAGAAAGGATTTTTATCTCAACACCATATGGGAACTTCTCAGCGGAAACGAGGACATTAGATTTTCACGAAATGCACTTAAAGACAAGCTAAGAGAAAGCGTGGAAAAGCTCCAAAGGCTTAGGATCTTTATAGCAGGCACTGAAAATGCTCCGCAGGAAGTCGGTGACAACATAGGGGAGAGATTTCTTAATGTACAGAGAGGTCAGGATATCAGTGGCAGAGAAGTCTACGAGATAAGATCCTGCCCGAGGTTGTGGACATATGCAGTGGAAACACAGGAGGGGCAGATAGCACGAGTGCCTTTATACAAACTAGACGGGCGGAGATATTTCAAGCTGGACAGTGGGCAGGACGGTTTCGATTGTTCTAATATCTCAGCGCTGTGCGACCTTTTGAATGATCCCGATGAACGTATTAATATCATCAGGAGAATGAAAAAAGAGTCAATACTTGACCCAGAATACAAATGCAGTATATGGAAAGTTGTTTTGCATTTTTATCTTGCCCACAGGCTGTCCATAATAAAAAGAAAGAACAAGATGAGATTTATAAGCTATGATACGATAGTGAAGCTTATGGAGGACTATTTACCTGAAAGTCTGAAAAACGGCAAGAAGAAGGAATTGCTTCGCCAGTGGAGCTTTTGCTATATGACGTGGGCGACCCTGCCAAGGCAAGAGTATCATTGGTGGGTCTGCGAGGAATATTTTGACGAAAAAACGGATAGTCCGGTGGGGATAGTGATAAAAAGGAAAAAGCTCGAGAGGTGGGGGAATTGAGAGGTGATAAAAGCAAGGCTCGGCTTTTTTTCCTATCTTCGTGTGGTTTTTTTGTGTATTCATACAAAATATTGGCGTTTGACACAAAATGTCAGGATAACCCATTGACGTGTCGTGCATAAATTGGTAAAATGATATCAGTGTGTTTATATACAGCCATTTTTTTAGTTGTACTCTGCGAGATGCACCAATTGTTGTGCATTTCGCGTGATATAATTATCTCATAAAATAAACAAGGTGTTTATATAATGAGTACATAACATGGTTTGATAAAATATAACAAGCGTCAGCAGCGATATTGCAAAACGCATAACTACAGCGAGTCGCTGTGGAAGTTTCAGGGAATAGTAGCTTTATCAAAAGCTTTTTCACCGAATCGGATTTAATTCCATTAAATAAAATTCGGCTCCAAAGCATTTGAATCTTGTGCTGACGCTTGTTATTATTTTTTTGAGGTGACAAAATGAATGATATTGATAATGATATCATAAGGATCTCAGAGGAGCTTGATGTTCCTTTAAAAAAGCTTTATATGCTTAGCAACAACCGAATACGCTATCATAAACGAAATCAGAGAAAGTGTTATTCAAATTACCGCAAGGTGATAATACATCGTGGCAGAGGGCATAAAAACAGGGTGTTAAAAGTGCCGAACGAATATCTCAAGCTCGTTCAAAGAAGGATACTTGAAAGGTATCTTTACACGCTGTCCGTATCTGAGTATGCCACTGCATATTGCAAAAACTCTTCGCTTTTGAAAAATGCAGAGCCGCATATTGGTCAACAGAGAGTGCTTAAACTTGATGTTTCAGGCTTTTTTGACAGCATTGATTTTGGCAAGGTCTATGGGGTCATGTGCGAGCTTGGATTTTCTAAGCCTGCCACAACGCTGCTGACAAATATATGCACTTATAATAGCATACTGCCACAGGGTGCGCCAACATCTCCGCAGATATCGAATTTGGTGATGAAAAGATTTGATGAGAGGATAGGCAAGTGGTGTGGAGAGCATGGCATAAATTACACAAGATACTGTGACGATATGACATTTTCAGGTGGAAAAGCTGTGCTTAACGCCAAAGAGATAACGCAACTTGTGAGCAGGGCGTTGCGGAAAATGGGGTTTAAGCTAAACATGAAAAAAACGACGCTTATCGGCTCATCGCAACGTCAGCAGGTAACGGGGATAGTAGTCAACGAAAAGGCGCAGATCTCGTCGAAGCAGCGTCGGGAGATACGTCAGGAAATATATTACTGTGAGAAATACGGAGTTTCCCAAAGCCTATTTTTCAAAGGTGCTGACATTACGCCTGAGAAGTACATAAATTCGCTGCTGGGCAGGATATCCTTTGCATTGCAGATAGACCCTGCGGATGTGAAAATGCATGAGTATTTCAAGGCGGCGAAAAAACTCAAGAGTGAGGTGTGCGGGGGAAAGTAGGGCAATGAAGTTCCAGATAAAACAAAAAGCTCGGAAACAGCGTATTTACACTGTCTCCGAGCTTTTTGCTTTGGTGACCCGTACGGGAATTGAATTAATCCGCACACCTGATGCGGTCTTTAGTAAAATGCGAAAAAGCCCGATTTTGCGGCGTTTTAGAGCAATGCAATTGTAGTGATTTTAAGCCGATTTCGGTGATTTTTAGCACAAATAAGTGGCAAACAAGTGGTTGAAAGTGGCGCATTTCTACCAGGAAGAGTACCGTATGCGTAATGACAGCAGGCTGTCATTTTTTATTAATACTGCTTTTTTGTGAGATCAGAAACCAATTGTTTTCCATCCTCTTCCTCTTCTTTAAATAATTCCATAGCAATAGCTTCACGATCACACTTTAATTTATCAAGTATAAAACTATGTCATAATTCAAAACTTTTAATCACATCATCCCATGTGAATGCATAAACTTCATATGTCGTTTGGATGCGGTGCAGATTTATTCGGCAGATTGTACTAAATTTTCGCAGGTATACTAGCGTATGTCAAGGGAATTTTGGACAATATGACGGATAAAGATTTGCCGCAGACAAGCCAACAGAATTTAGAGATGACCACATATTAAGGAATCACTGAATAAATCACAGTACTATGTTATAAGTTTTAAGTATATCGTCCTTTTTAGCATAAAATGCTTCGATAATACTATGATCCGGTGAAAATATCTCATTATTGCAACATTCTGAATAAACATATTCTTCTTTCATAATCTTGCTCTGTGTTTCATCAAGACACAGCCAGCTTATCTGATAACCGTTTATCCTGTAAACAGTTTTTTCTTTAAAATCAAGAGTCTGCGCAATGATGAGATATTTCTTCCCTGGTACCATAAAATTCATGCCGCCAAAATCTAGCGAGAATAGTTTTTCAGAAGGTGTCTCTATCTCCATGTCCTCAGCATTCATTAACCGCTCTTTGAACTCAGCCTCTGTTTCGTAGTGAAAGCCGCCTTTGATTTCAACATCAATGCTGTCTGTTTTGATATTACCCTTTATGACCTTATCCACATCAAGGGTGCAGAAGGTACTGCCCTTTGAAAAGGAAAAGCTGTCCTGTGGAGTTCCTACAAATATGGCTGTTCCGTAAAGCCCAATGCCGTAGTCTGCATTCTCACTGTCAAACTGAGAAAAGCGATCATACAGTTCCTCTGTATCATGGATCACAGCAATATAGTCACAATTGCTGTTATGTATCTTCTCGATAGTGTCCATGCGGGTTATTCCTACGTCCTCTGACAAGCCCTTTGCATGTAAGCAAAGCAGAAGAGTGACTGCGATCAAAGCCGCCTGTAAGGTCAAAAATACTTTCATATCATTCCTCCCGGACAGCGCCATTGTCAACTCTGAATATCTTATCGCTCAGAAGGGCGATATCCTCCTTGTTGTGACTTGCAACACAGACTATTGCCCCTCGCTTTGCCTGTGCAGAGATCAGCTTTCTGATTTCGTCAACACCGCTGTCATCAAGACCATTTGTAGGTTCATCGAGGAGCAGCACATCGGGTTCCTCCATAATAGCCTGTGCAATAAGTATCCTCTGCCGCATACCGAGGGAATATTTTCTGATTGGGCGCTTATCGTCGGGATCAAGCCCTACCTCCGAGATAGTCTCACGAATTTTGTCTTTGCTTATCTTCTTTTTTATCCCTGCCAGCAGCTTCAGATTTTTATATCCCGACAAGTCCGGAAATAGTCCTGCATTTTCAATAGCAATACCCACACTGGGCAGAGCGTCAATGTCCTTGTGCAGCACCTTGCCGTCTATCTCAATGCTGCCGCTTGTAAGATGTATAAGTCCCGATATTGCACGGAAAAGCATGGTCTTTCCGCTGCCGTTTCGCCCTACAAATCCGTAGATATTTCCGCCCTCCAGTGTAAGAGACACATTGTCGATCACTGTGCTGTTTTTGAATTTTTTAACTGCATTTTTAACTGTTATCGTTGACATTTCTATCTCCTCACACTAATATCTCTTTGTTGTTAAGGCTAACATCAGATCTGTTCACATAGGTGCAGAATATGACACACACCGCAAATAAGATCACTCCCATTACTATTACTGACGTTACAATGCTCCGCCTGTTTTCTGACATATTAAAAATGACAGCCAAAGGGTTTATGTTTTTTATGAGGGTATTCTCAAAGCCGTACCTTGCAGATATAACAAAGGCATAATGTGCTGCCGCTCCGACAGATAATCCGATAGTACTGCCGAACAATGCCGAGAAAAGATTTGTGGTGGTAATAAGTATCCAAATGTACAGTATCATCATCATGGTTATCCCAACTATTTTTCCTATATCCCCGGGCTGATTTGCAACGCCCATTTTGGCAGTCATTAACCATATCACAACCACGTTGACAAGGACTATAACAGCGCTCTGCAAATATATACGAGCCGAGTTTTTGACGAACCATTTTGTTCTCTTGTTCTCTCGGATAAAAACATAAATATCGCTGACGTTCAGGTTATCAGACATGGTATGTCCGAACATAAAAAGATAGACAACAGCCACAGTCAATGTGTACAGCATAAAGGGCAGGCTTGCATCACGAAGTGCTGTAAAACCGAAAGCGTTTCCGATAAACAAAAGATCAAAACTCTCATCGTATTCTCCCAGACTGCGCTCTGCGAGAATGTTGAAAAAATTACGACCGTTGAATATCAGTGACAATGGGACAATAGATGCGATCATTAGAAGCATTTTCTTCATTCTCTCACTCCCTAGATATAGTCTTTTCTGCCACAGAAAAGCAGCAGAGCCGAACTCACGACTATCACCGCACCCATAGCAATGAAAAACGCTAAATAGTTCACTCCACTCCTGCCGTCACAGTAATAGTAAGTAACATATTTGAATGGATCGAGTGCGGTATATTTTTTATCTATATCATCATTCATGCTGTAGTTTTCAAGGAACTGCATTATGTTTATGATAAGAAATCCGACCCCGAAGGTCAGCACTTTGTTCCTTCTGCAAAACACCGAACAGGCAAGAGCAAGCACCCCGAACACTCCCGACATCAGAGAAAACATAAAAGCATGAAGCATACTGTACAGAAAGGGCGAAGCCGCCAGCAGTTCTCCAAAGGGAGCATTGGGGTAATCTGTGGCACGCATAACGCCGAAGCCGTTAAAACGCCAGTTCGGGTTGAATAGATTTGCTCCCATGGAATTATCGAAGATGAGATAATTAAGACAGCTGTTTATCATCAGCGGAACGAAAAATATCAGAAATGAGCCGATAAATGCAGCTGTGATCTTTGATATGATGTACCTTTGTTTACCGCAGTAGGCGCACAACAGAGTATCCGTGTTGGCTGCCTTGTCGGTAAGTATCGAAAAAGAAAAGGGCAGAGCACACAGAAATGGGAACAGCAGCTCAAGATAGCTGAGCAGTCCTGAGGGTACACAGAGGATAAATGCTTCAAAGGAGGTTATGACCGACGATGGGTCGTTCCCGGGAAAGCCGTCTCCTTCCATTCGTAGGGCGGTAACACCGTATGAACTGAAAACAACCTCTAAGAGACATATCATCATCATTGCCGAAAAGCCGAACATAAAGCCCTTTTTGTTAAGCATTATTTTTGTTTGGGTAAGTATACTTTTGATCATATATTTGCCTCCGTAGGTTTATATTAATACATAGAGGAGAAGATTCACTTCTCCTCCGATGTATTATCCTTACATAAACCTGAATTCACCAGACACCTTGCATTTGCAGCCTGAAGTCTTGTTCTTAACATATCCATAATAGGTTTTATTACCTCTGCACATGGATGAATCAAACGAATATAACTGGTTAGTGTTATATACATCAACATAATCGGAATAGCCCCCCGTCTTAACCTTAAATCGGGGTGTTCCTTTGCTATAGCCGCTTACGCTTGAAATTGATGTTGCCCATACACCATACGCATAGTCAATTGAATAGCCTGATGTAGTTGTAATAGGGTTATAGTCGTCAGAATGTGCAAGTTCATTGCTGAACGAAGCTGTACCATAAGCGTTTACACCTATAGCCGACATCGATGCCATCATCATAACAGCAGCACCCATAGCTGCAATTCTCTTAACGATCTTTTTCATATTAAACGTCCTTTCTCAATATAAGTGTAATTTTCTTTAAGTTTTGTTGCAGAGTATTTTAATTTCATCATATCACACAATTATTGCAATGAATAATTGTGCAAAATAAATATTCACATCTTCATTGGATTCACCAAACCTTTCTATTTTTATTACACCAGTTATGTATCAGAAAATCAATGTTCCGCTGTTGACTTCCAGATACTCGTATTTACTTCCGCTGTAAACATATACATGAGCTTCAGTACGATATTTTCTTCCTGATACCGCCGATGAATATGTATCGCTGACGTATGCGCTGCGTCCGTTCACTGCTTTTGTAACAACATCAACATTACTCCAAGCACCGTTTGAATATTCCTGTAGATACAGATAAATGCTTATCTTTGTTGCTGTGGATTTGCCCTTAGCATCACATTTATAAGCTATATTTGAGCCTGAACGATATACACTTGTACTAACATTGTCTGTGTACAGATACATTAATTCTATACCCGGTTCTACATAATCGATTACGCTATTCGCCGAAACACTCATACTAAGCGAACACATCATAATGCATATAGCCATTATCGCAGAAATCATTTTCTTCATAAAAAATGTGCACTCCTTTCCTCAAAATTTTGTTCCCTTTATATACTGAGATACAAGTTTGAGTAAATTTGTACACACTTTTCGTAAAAAATATTTTATTTTGTAGGATTAACCGAATTTGCCATTTCAATTATGTCATTTTTGCACAAATCTCCGTTTATGGAATATACATAATCTCCATCATTCCAAACAATGATAGATGAGTTGTCATCATAGGATAAAAACGCTTCACAGCCTGATACGGTAACATATTCTGTTTTCCTATTTTCAGTATCAATATTATGGGTTGCCGTTAATGGACTTTGAGAATAAAAAATGATTTTATTTTTGAAACGATAATCAATGCCTAAATGTGCGATATCCTCAATTCTGCTTTCTTCTACAAATCCTTTTGGAATAAACGTCGGCTCATAATAGATAAATTCATCGTTCATATCATCTGCGGGAATAGCTCCTTGAACAGCATGCACATCAGCGTTATTTTCATTTTGCGAGACAAACAAACCTACGAACCATTCTCTTAACTGTGGAACAGCGGCAACTGTAATTGTACCCATCATTAAACCTGCCGCTATAATAAAAATAGTCTTCCTCAGAGTTGTTTTTATCAACGGATAATATGGTCTGCTTCTGTCCTTTATGAGCCTGTTTACTTTCTTTTTGTAAGTCTCTGAAAATTTATATTCAACATCTGCGATAGATTCCATTTCTCCTGCACACGGCAGTATGATAGTTTGTTCGATAGCTCTATACAATGCTGTATTTTCATTCACTAATATCACCTCGTAATTTTTCAAACAAAATCTGTTCACCCTTTCTCAGATATTTATATACAGCGTTCCGTGAAACTCCCATAAGTTTGGCGGTTTCATCGGCATTGTGTCCGTAATAATAAAAATATGTAATTGCAACTCTGTATTTTTCTTCCAGTTCGCTGATTGCCTTAGATAAATCGGCAACATTATAATCGTTAAATTCATCGGCGGAAGGAATATCTCTCATTTCTTCATGAATGTCATTGTAGAAATGCTTTTTTTCTTTGTTATAAAGTCTATAAGAAGCGTTTCTAATAGTTATAATCAAGTAAGCTTCCATTTTGTACACGGGTAAATTGTGAATTTTATGAAAATTATCGGCTATTCTATAAAATGTTTCCCATACAGCTTCTTCCGCTAATTCATGTGATCTTAAAATCTTAAACGACTCGGTATATAGCTTTTTTTCAAACTTTTTTACTAGTTGTTCAAAACTTTTTTTATCTTCATCATCGTTTATCAATGTCAGACAAACTGTTAACATAAAATCTCCCCTTTGACTTCATTTGTTAGTATATAACAAGTATATCACTAAAAGTTAAATATTTCAAGCGTAAAGATACAGAAAACTCAGACTTAGCCACATGTAAATTCTTCAGCCAATCGGAATACTCATAACGGGTAATATCCTTGCCCTGCTTGCAGGTGCGTCTATCGTCAGCCTGACCCGATCGGCACAAAGAGTCTTAAATGTATAATTATTATAAAAATGCAGGCATTTTGGCATGAATGGTAAACATTGAACTTCCAATGGTAAAAACAACTCATTTCGTCATATTATCAACCGCCCACCAAGCCTTCTGATATGCCACGCTATCATGCAGACCAGGCTGGAGGTGAGTAATGAAACGGTCTATGCACAGACAGGCGGTGTGGCTCTACCCGGAAGTAAAAGAACTGCTGACCACTCATATGACGGCAGCAAACGCACTAAATCGTAGCAGTGGTTTTTCATCATGATTTGCGACGGAAATATACAGCGTGAGAGTTGATGTCAGTCTGATTGACGTTAGCTTTTGAGTGGGTCGTGTTTCACGTCCTACCCATAAAAATAGCGTTCTGAATTTCTGTTGTAAACTAACGCACTAAATCGGGGCGGCGGTTTCGGGAGTCATCATTTGGGTGACCCCTTGAAGCTGGTGTAACAGCAAAAAAGGAGTGAACGAAACGTTCACCCCTGCGTAAAGACAGACTTACCATTTTGGGAAATCGGTCGTATGATAACTTGCTTGGATTATTCAAAGGTCGGGAAATGCGATTTTTGAAATGTGTGTCAGGCTGATTAAATTGAAAAACAGAAGTTATATCAGACGTACTAATTTACATTGTTCAATTCCATTGCTCCAGAAATCCGATATTTCAAGCTTTCTTATCTGACAAATTATAGCGGAATTCATAGCGCCGTGCCCGACAATAAGTATATCTTTACCTGATTTAATTGTTGGAGTTACAACCTCTGAAATAAAGCTACTGGTACGTGCGAACAATTCGTCAAAAGTCTCGCTTCCACCAACAGATTCAGTGTATGATGCAGGTTCCTTAAAAAGTACGTTTATCGGGCAGTCAGGTATCTGAAAGATATTCGCAAGTCCCTCATAGCAACCAAATGACATCTCGACAAGTCTATCATCTGTTATTATCGGAACATTTCTATCCCTCAAAACAATCTCTGCCGTTTCTTTTGCCCGAATAAGTGGTGATGTGTAGCAAACATCAAAATGCACATCAAGATATTCAGTGTGTGCAGCTTCAGCCATTTTGCGTCCTTCATCATTTAACGGTATATCGGTTCTGCCTTGCAATTTATGTTGTTGATTCCATTCTGTTTTTCCATGACGCATAATATATAACATAATATTTATAATGTCCCCCTTGTCAAGACACAAATGAAAAAAATTATCGTGACAGCGAAAACTTTGTATAGCCATCCAAAAAACGTAAGCAAAATTTATGCAGCATTGCATACAGACTTGGCTTGGTAAACCTGCACAGGCAACTTGTAGCCAAGCGCCTGATGGGGTCTTTCGTTGTTGTAATCCTTGATGTAACTACCAATCTGCTGGCGCAGCTCTCTGGGATTGCTGTATTCATTGATATAAATCAACTCCGTTTTCAAGCTGCGAAACCAGCGTTCAATTACCACATTATCCACCCATCTAGCTTTTCCGTCCATACTCTGGCGGATATTTTTCGCTTTCAGAAATTCAATATAGTCATTGCTTGTAAACTGGCTGCCCTGATCAGAATTGATAATTTCAGGATTGCCGTATTGTTCCATGGCATTTGTGACTGCTGCTAAAACCGGTGCAGTATCCAGCGTATCAGACAATTCATAGCCCACGATAAAACGGCTGTACCAATCAATAATCGCTGTCAGATACATATGGCTACGCCCCATTTTGATATAGGTGATGTCAATTGACCATACCTGATTTGGTCGGTCAATTTTTAGATTTTTCAGCAGATACGGAAATTTTAAACTGTTCTTTGATATTGTCAATAAAACTTGACACATTTTTTGAAAATCACGCAGCGACTCGCAACTCCTCATAATACCTCCTGCGTTTAACTGCCGAAGGCAATCCACCATTTGCGGAACATATCTGATGTAGTATAATAAAACTTGACACAACCAAGCCAAAGGAAATATAATAAAAAAAAGAAAGGTTGTGTTTAGAATGGGAACAGGAAAACAGTACAGTGAGGAATACAAAAAAGAAGCGGTGAAGCTTGCAAAAGAGATAGGAAATAAGGCGGCAGCCGAGGAACTTGGCATACCCAAAGGAACTATCGGGACATGGGTAAGCAAAGCCAAAGCCGGTGAAATAGACACAGGTGCCGGCACACGTACACCCGAAGAATCTCTTAGCCTTGCGCAGCAGCTGAAGGAAGCAAACAAGCGGATAAAAGAGCTTGAAAAGAAAAATCGGCAGCTGGAGGAACTGAATGAATTTCTGGAGGAGGCGTCCGCTTTTTTCGCAGCGAGCCGTCAGAAGCCGGGAAAGAGCAAAGACTGAAATATATCGCAATCCGCACCGATGACGGCAGAGTTAATGGAAAAATCAGCTTTTATTGCATGGCTCTTGAAGTCAGCAGACAGGCATTTTATGACTATCTTGACCGCAAGAATAATCCGTGGAAATATGAGCAGCTTTCAGTGGAAATGCAGAAAATACATAATGAGGATGAATGTAACGATTGTTATGGCAGGAAACGTATGTATATGGCGTTAAAGCTGAAAAAGGAAGCCGGGGAAATTAACATATCAATTCCCAGTGAAGCTACTGTCCGCAAGGTTATGGAGCAGATAGGACTGATTCATAAACCGCGCAGAAAGCCTAATGGTATCACAAAGGCAGACCGTGAAGCAATGAAGTCAGATGACCTTCTGCACCGTAATTTTAAGGCAGATAAGCCCGGTGAAAAGTGCATAACCGACATAACGGAGCTCAAAGGCAAGGACAGCAAGCTGTATGTATCGGCGATTTTTGATTGCTACGATGTAACCGTAGTCGGTCTTGCCATGGATACAAATATGAAAGCAGAGCTTTGCATTGAAACGGTAAAGAACGCCATCAGCTCATATCCTGAATTAAAGGGTGCGATACTTCATTCGGACAGGGGCAGTCAATATACAAGTGAAAAATATCGTGAAGCATTGAAATCGGCAAGGTTAGTACAGAGCATGAACAGTGCTGGAGGAAGGTGTCATGATAATGCAAGATGCGAGAGTATGTGGGCAAGGATGAAGGAGGAGCTTTTTTACAGCAGAAACAGGAAACCGGACAACTATACCGCAGCAGAGTTGAAAACGATGATTTGGCGGTATTATATGAGCTATTGGAATAATAGAAGGATATGTTCCGCAAATGGTGGATTGCCTTCGGCAGTTAAACGCAGGAGGTATTATGAGGAATTGCGAGCCGCTGCGTGATTTTCAAAAAATGTGTCAAGTTTTATTGACAATATCAGGAGGTATTATGAGGAGTTGCGAGTCGCTGCGTGATTTTCAAAAAATGTGTCAAGTTTTATTGACAATATCAAAAAAAGGATTTCATGAGCACGTCAAAGATCATTCGTTAAACAAATACCACTTTGACATAGGGGGTGTGTCACTGTGCAACGTTTTAAATTCACAACTTGCCCCTGTGTCAAATTTCTGATATTTGTCGTACCTTACAAATCTTGCGGCAACCTATTGACAACTGTTTCAATTTGAGATACCATAGAATTGGGGAGTAATAAGCTCACAAAGATTTAAAAGTCTTTGTGGGCTTTTTTGTTTGGATAGATATCTCCAGTGGAAGAAAGAGTAAAACATAGAATCTTGAAAAACAAAAAGAAGACATATAATTTGAAAATTATTAATTCAAATCCGGTTGCAAAATAGCTACTTCTCCCCCTATACATATGAGAGCAAACCATACAAGATTTCTGTTCTGATTTTGTGCAGAGATACAAACTTTAAAATAATTGCTGTCAAAATGGTTGTCAAAACCTCAACTTCTTCCCCTATACAAGCGGAAGAGCATAGTTAAAATGGCCGAAGTCATATGAGCAGACTTGTGCAACCCTACAAATTTTTTTTCACGCACGCATAAAAAGCTTCTTTTCGTCGGCTACAGATTGAGAGGCAAAAAGAATCTTGAAAACTAAATCCCACGCAGGAGAGATACCAAGCGGCGAAGTACAGCGAAGATCGTGCGGGAGGAGCAGGAGCGTACCAAGCTTGTAAAAACGTCCTTAGGTCAAACAAGGCTTTCTGACAGGAACTGTACTGTTGTGGGGAAGAAGAAAAAAAGAAAAGGAGGCTTGATAACTTGAAAAAGTTCAACTCAAAGTCCTGCGAAGAAATTATGACAACCGTGTACAAGCCAATAGAGTTTGTTGTAGACGGCTTGCTTGCACAAGGTCTGTATATCTTAGCAGGCGCACCGAAGGTGGGAAAGTCATGGCTGGCACTTGATATGTGCTTGTCGATAGCGAAAGGAGAAAAAGTTTTAGATCAGGAAACTACACAAGGAACTGCGCTCTATCTGTGTTTAGAGGACAGCTATGTACGAATCCAAAATCGTCTCTATGAAATTACAGACGAGCCGACAGAGCGATTGCATTTTGTAATCATGTCAGAATCAATAGGCAGCGGACTTGAAGAGCAGATCAAGAATTTCAAGAAAGAGCATAGCGATTTAAAAGTTGTGTTCATTGATACTCTGCAAATGATTCGTGAGTCAACCGATAACGGTTATGGTTCGGACTACAAAGAGCTATCTATTCTGAAATGTCTTGCGGACAAGCTTGAAATTGCAATCGTAGCTGTTCATCACACACGAAAGTGTTCCGACAGCGATCCATTCAATATGATATCGGGCAGCACAGGTTTGTCGGGCTGCGTTGACGGAAGCATGGTTCTTGTAGAAACAAAGCGTGGCAGCCGAAACGCAAAACTTTACTGTGTAGGACGTGATATTGAAAACCAAGAAATAAATCTTGTGTTTGAAAATAGTCGCTGGAAAGTTGTTGACGAAGTGACGGCTAAAGAAGCGGACTTTTTCTCTTTCGCTGTGCATGATTTCATGTTGGAACGCAATTATTTTAAAGGCTCTGCAACGGAGCTTGCAATCATGCTAAGCAAAATACTTTGTAAAGAAATTTTCGCAAACCATATCAAAAAAGAACTTATGAAGCACGCTTATGAATTGCAAAGTTACGGTGTGACTTTTAAATCCAGACGCAGCAACGGTCAGCGAGTAATTATTCTGAAATATGATAAAAGCAGTGACACCGGTGACGGTAAAAATCTAATGCCCGAAGCTGTTAAATATACTGACCCTGCTGTCACTGAAATGAGTTCGGAAGGTTCCGAAAAGCCTTTAAATACGTTGTTTGAGGGCGATTATGGAAATCAAAAAGATAAAAATTCTGCTGACCCTGTGCGCAAAGCTACTGTCCCTGTTTGTAATTCTACTGACCCTGTCCAAGGTGAAAAGATATGTGAAGTAAGGTGGACAACGCTTGATGAAATTCTGAATGAATCCGCAAGAAAAATCAGAAGCACACTTGCAAGTCAAGGCATTGAAGTTCCGCCATTTAAGAGTTAGCGAATGTGGGGCGATTTGTGCCCTCCTCATTTGCGGTAGGGTAAACATACCACTCGGGGCATCAGAGGGCAACACACGCCGATTTGTGAGCGGTGTACGAGTAGATAACCGAAGAATTCTGAAATCAGTTTGAAAGCACGTCGAAACCGGATATGTCAGTTATGCACAAATCCCCGATTTGCCGTATAACGAAGAAAGTGAAATATTTCATTGCAAGTTAAAGTTTCGGGGTCACAGCCCCCGAAACACTCACAGCGAACGAGCAAAGCTCGCCGCAAAAGTGCCGAAAATACGCAGTTTCAGCAAAATGATTGTGCATAATTTTTATGGGGTCATAAGTTTGAGTTTTGAATGATTCAGGGGTCGCAAGGGCTGAAAAGTGCGTAAAATCGGCGTGATTACAGGCGTTGTCGATGACGTCTAAGAGAATATCAGGAAAGGACTGTTTAAAATGATCGGAAGAAAAATCAAAGGCAGAACAATCGGAAAGACAACAAGGAGGGGGATAACAGAATGGATAACAACACAAAGATCACAATGCTTACAATCAAGGAGGCGGCAGCGCTTGTCGAAGGACTGACAGAGTATAGAGTCCGCCAGATGTGTATCAACAATCAGATCCCACACATCATGGCAGGAAAAAAGTATCTCATCAATCGGGATAAGTTTTTGAGTTATCTCCGTGGCGAAACTGTGTGAGAAATTTTGTTGATTAGGTAGAATTTAATAACGAAGGCGCATTTCTGTTAGACATTTCCGCAGAGATGTAGTATAATGTCGGTTGCAGAAATGCGCCATAGTTTTGAAACGGAGGTTTATATATGGCGACAATAAGACGGCGTCCCAACGGGACTTACGAAATTAAAGTGTCATGCGGTTACGGCGTGGACGGAAAGCAGCGCAACCAGTACAAAAGCTACAAGCCTGAACCGGGTATGACGAAAAGGCAGATAGAAAAGGAGATGCAAAGGCAGGCTATACTGTTCGAAGAAGACTGCAAGCGTGGACAGATAACTGCGGCAGTAAAGTTTGAAACATTTGCTGAGCAGTGGTTTGAGGAATATGCAAAAGTCAATCTTCGCCCTACATCATACGCACGAATGAAACAGCTTACCAAGCGGGTATATCCTGCGATCGGTCACAAGCGGCTTGATAAGATAACTGCTCGTGATATTCAGAAGTTCGTGACAGATATGCTTGTCAACGGCAAGAATATGAACACAGGTAAGCCGCTGTCGAGGAAAACGGCAGTGCATCATCTAAGCTTCATAAGCGACGTATTCAGCTACGCTGTACGTATGGGAATGCTGTGCGACAACCCTTGCAGGCGAGTATTCGTGCCTAAACAGGAGCAGGAGGAAAAGCAGATCTACACGATCGAGCAAGTAAAGATACTTTATGAAAATCTGAAAAGCGAGCCTATGAAATATCAGGTGTACCTGCTTCTTTCGATATACAGCGGTTATCGCCGCAGCGAGATGCTAGGACTTGAGTGGAAGGATATTGACTTTGAGCATGATCTGATACACGTTCGTCGCACCTCGCAGTACACTGCGGAAAAAGGGATATACACCGACACCACCAAGACAAGAAAATCAAAACGTGTATCCAAAATGCCTGCCTCGATAATGAACTTGCTCAGGCAGTTCAAAGCAGAGCAGGATGAAGAAGCAAGGCGGCTTGGGACGAAATGGGAAGATCACGACAGGCTGTTCACCAAATGGAACGGCGCGCCCATGAATCCGCAGACTCCTTTTGAGTGGCTAAAAGGCTACTGCGAGCGAATAGGAATACCGTTTAGAAATATTCATTCTCTACGTCACTTGCACGCCTCACTTCTGATTTTTGAGGGCGTGGATGTTGTAGCGGTATCAGAAGATATGGGTCATAGCGTCGTCGGAACGACTTTGAACTTGTACAGTCATATGTTCCAAGAGGCTAAAGCAAGAAACTGCGATGCGATAAGCAATGCGCTGAGCTTCACAAACGAGGCAAACACAGAGGAAGAAAAGCCTGCCAAGGATAGCTATGAAGATATATATGTAAATGAGGACGAGCAAGAGGAAGAACAACTCGTACAAGTTTTTGGGACATAAAAATCACCCGCAAGACAGCGTCCTGCGAGTGACACAATAACATATCTTTAAACAGTAATTTTCAAAACAAGTGGCAGATAAGTGGTTGAGAACAATTTCTGAATAAATAAAAACTCGGAAACAACGTATTTACGCTGTTTCCGAGCATATGGTTTGGTGACCCGTACGGGAATTGAACCCATGATTCCGCCGTGAAAGGGCGGCGTCTTAACCTCTTGACCAACGGGCCGATTTTTCGCTATGAGAAATGTGGTAGCGGTAACTGGATTTGAACCGGTGACACCCTGGGTATGAACCAAGTGCTCTAGCCAACTGAGCTATACCGCCATATGCGTTTCTCATAGCGACTTGATTATTATACACTATTTATGCCCCGTTGTCAACCTTTTTTGCACAAAAAGTTTGGACTTTTTTGATTTTTGCCTTTTTGCACAGTATTATGCTTTCACTAAAAAGCAAATGCGTCATTTTGCATAATTTTCGTGTGCAGCTACAATATAGGAAGTGTATAATAAGAATATTTTACATGAATTTTGCTTAAAACTCTTTAACAATTTGCCGTTTTGTGATATAATATATTAAATAAGTATAGATGTTTTGATATCATAATAAAAGGAGTATGGCACAATGAAAAATGTGTTTATGAATAGAGAGCTGTCATGGCTGAAATTTAATGAAAGAGTCCTTGAGGAGGCTGAGCGTGAGTGCGTGCCACTCTGTGAAAGACTTTCTTTTGCTTCTATCTATCAGAGCAATCTGGACGAGTTCTTTATGGTTCGTGTAGGCTCGCTTACTGACCAGATGGAGGTCGATCCAGACAGCAGGGAAAATAAAACAAATATGACCGCTAAGGAACAGCTCAAAGCCGTTATCGCTAGAGTGGGCGAGCTTAACGAGCGTAAAAATAAGATCTACGCTGACCTTATGAAGAAAATAGCCGAGCAGGGCGTTGCTCTTGTTGATTTTTCCAAGCTTACAGCGGAGGAAAATTCTCAGTTGGAACAGTATTTTATTAATCAGATAGCTCCGCTCCTGTCGCCTATGGTGGTGGGCAAAAGACAGCCTTTCCCTTTCCTGAAAAATAAGGATATATATGCCGCAGTTGTCCTTGAAAGCAAAAATTCCAAGGAGAAGCTGGGTGTTATCTCCTGCGGAAGCGAGGTCTTCCCACGCCTTATAAAGGTCGGTTCAACAGGCAAGTATATGCTTTCTGAAGAGCTTATCCTCCACTATGTACCTAAAATTTTCAAGGGATATACTGTGAAGTCAAAGTCACTTATAAGAGTTACAAGGAATGCTGACATCGACGCTGACGCACTTTACGACGAAGATCTTGATTACCGTGAGTTCATGGCTGACCTTATCAAGAAAAGAAAGCGTCTTGCACCTGTCAGACTGGAGCTTTCAAGACAGCTTGATAACAATATCGTTGATCTGCTCTGCAAACAGCTTGAAGTGAATAAAAAATCTGTTTTCAGAAACAGCACTCCTCTTGATCTGTCATTCCTGTTCCAGATACAGGATATACTCAGACAGAAAACTGAGCTTTTCTATAAAAAGAGAGTTCCGCAGAGGTTTACTGCCTTTGACGATAACAAGCCGATCCTGCCGCAGATAAAAAAGAAAGACAGACTGCTTTCTTATCCTTTTGATAGCATAAAGCCTTTTATCAATATGCTTCGTGAGGCGGCTGACGATAAAAATGTTGTGTCTATAAAAATGACATTGTATCGTGTGGCAAAGCACAGTGAGGTGGTCGAAGCTCTTTGTGAAGCCGCAGAGAACGGCAAGGACGTTCTTGTGCTGGTGGAGCTTAAAGCGAGATTTGATGAGGAGAACAATATCGAGTGGTCACGCCGACTTGAAAAGGCTGGCTGTACTGTTATCTATGGTCTGGAGGGCTATAAGGTACATTCAAAGCTTTGCCTTATCACAAAGCGTTCAGGCACAAAGACCGAGTATTATACTCAGATAGGCACTGGAAACTACAACGAGAAAACTTCAAGACTTTATACCGACCTGTCTGTTATGACCTGCGATAAGGACATAGCAAAGGACGCTATAGACGTGTTCAATGCTCTTGCTTCTGACGATACTGTAAAGAGCGTTGACAAGCTTCTTGTTGCGCCGAATTGTCTGCAAAACAAGGTGCTTGATATGATAGACGGGCAGATAGCCATAGCACAATCAGGGGGAGAGGGCTATATTGGCGTGAAGATAAATTCTCTCACTGATAAGAAGATAATCGACAGATTTATCGAAGCTTCAAGAGCAGGCGTTAAGATAGACCTTGTGGTAAGAGGCATATGCTGTCTTATCCCAGGCGTTGAGGGCGAAACCGACAACATCAGGATAATAAGCATTGTAGGACGTTTTCTTGAACATTCCCGTATCTATATGTTTGGCAAGGGCGAGGAAAGGAAGATATATATTGCTTCCGCAGATTTTATGACAAGAAATACTCTCAGACGTGTTGAGGTCGCTGCACCTATTCTTGACGAGGATATCAAGGCTCAGATAAGCATGATGTTCGACAAAATGCTTGCAGATAATTGTCAGGCAAGAGAGCTTGATTCTGACGGGGAATATACCCTTGTTTCAGACGGCAAAGAGCCACTTAATTCTCAGGAACTTTTCTATGACCTTGCCTATGAAAGAGCTTCAAAGGCGGAGGTCGAGGATAAATGACAATATTTGCCCTGAAGGGTTCACTTGAAGAAATAACACCGGCACAGCTAAGCGAGCAAACTTGCTCGGCTGTGTTTATTACCGACTCTGCTCACGCAGAGGAAACCCTCAGAACGGCGAACATAACCTACGAGGGCGTGATATCCCTGCGTGACGTTGTGTTCTGTAAGATAGAATCACAGCCTTTCTGTCTGGCAGGCACGCTTTCTATCCCCAAGCTTCTTGACATAAGGGGAAGCCGACACAGGATACAGTTTTTTATCGACAACAAAAACATGGTGATAATAGACGATGAGGAGTTCTCGCTCAGGTTAGTCCAACGCATACAGAGAAGCAGGCATAATCAGGGAGAGAGCAGGGAGCATTTTATCTACAATTTTTTCAGCGAATTTATGCTCCGTGACACCGAGCTTCTTGCGGAACATGAGCAAAAGCTTATGGAGCTTGAGGAAAACGTAAACGATGGCAAGACGGACGATTTTCTTGAAACCATAACGCCTATCAGAAAAGAGCTTCTTATTTTGAGAAGCTACTATGATGAAATAATGGATCTGGGCAGAGAGCTTGAAGAGGACGAGAACGGCTTCTTTGAGAAAAAGCAGAAAAAATATTTCGGCACTATCTCAGACCGTGCCGACAGGCTCATGGGCAGAACTGTACATCTTCTTGAATATGCAACGCAGGTGCGAGACGCTTATCAGTCCCATGTCAATGCTCAGCAGAACAAGAATATGGAGTTTCTTACGGTCATATCCACTATATTTTTCCCTCTGACCCTTATCACGGGCTGGTATGGCATGAACTTTCAGAATATGCCCGAACTTAAAGAGGGGTATCCGGGTGTTATAGCCCTTAGTATAATAGTAGTGATAGTGTGTATAATCTTTTTCAAACGAAAGAAAATGCTTTAAGGCGGACTTTGTTCCGCCTTTTTTTCGTGCTAAAGGTCAGAAATGGCGGTAAATTCATATTTCACCTCTTGAATTTGGATAATAATTGTGCTATAATAACTTTATATTTGCGAAAAGAGGTGACTTGTCTGAATAAAGAATTACTGCTATTGCTGTTGAAGCTGGCAGCAGGCTGTGTCGTAATAATGACCTTTATCATCATTGCCTGCCTTATCACTCCAAAAATAGCACGATTTATTGAAAAACGTCACCCTGAGCTTGCCGAAAAGGACGATCCCGAAAGGGTGGACGGTGAGAATACAGGGAACGATCCTGAGAACTATAAGGTACAGGGCATATTTGATAAGTCCCATATTGACGGCTGGGATCCCAACTATAAGATATATAACGAGGATATCTATGCTCTTAATTTTAAAAAGAAAAAGAAGAATGTCAGCAGTGAAGCTGTTAAAAAAGACGACGGCAACAAGAATAATGACAATGCCTGAATGATATAAGAAAGAGGTTTTATAAATGGCTAAGGATAAGAAAATGGTTGATGCGATAACCTCCATGGACGAGGATTTCGCGAAGTGGTATACTGATATATGTATGAAGGCTGAGCTTGTTTCATACACAAGCGTAAAGGGCTGTATGGTAATAAGACCTTACGGCTACGCAATATGGGAGAATATCCAACATATACTTGACACAAAGTTCAAGGAGCTTGGTCATGAAAATGTTTGTATGCCTATGTTTATCCCTGAGAGCCTGCTTCAGAAGGAGAAAGACCACGTTGAGGGCTTTGCTCCTGAGGTAGCTTGGGTAACATACGGCGGAAGTGAAAAGCTTGAAGACAGACTTTGCGTAAGACCAACGTCTGAAACGCTTTTCTGCGAGCATTATGCTAATATAGTTCATTCCTACAGAGATCTTCCCAAGCTTTACAATCAGTGGGTATCTGTTGTACGTTGGGAAAAAACAACAAGACCATTTCTTCGTTCAAGAGAGTTCCTGTGGCAGGAGGGTCATACTATCCACGAGACACCTGAGGAGGCTATCGAGGAGACAGAGAGAATGCTCAACGTATACGCTGATTTCTGCGAGCAGCAGCTTGCTATGCCGGTCGTAAAGGGCAGAAAGACAGAGAGCGACAAGTTCGCAGGTGCAGAAGCAACGTACGCTATTGAGGCTCTTATGCACGACGGCAAGGCTTTGCAGGCAGGCACTTCGCATTACTTTGGCGATGGCTTTGCAAAGGCTTTCGATATCACTTATACTGGAAGAGATAATAAGCTTGCACACCCATTCCAGACATCATGGGGCGTTACGACAAGGCTTATCGGTGCAGTTATAATGACACACGGCGACGATAACGGACTTGTTCTGCCACCTGCTGTTGCACCTGTTCAGGTAGTTATCGTACCTATAGCACAGCACAAAGAGGGCGTTCTTGACAAGGCTAACGAGCTTTACAACACGCTTAAAAATGCAGGCATAAGAGTTAAGCTTGACGATTCAGAGCAGTCACCTGGCTGGAAGTTTGCACAGTATGAGATGAAGGGCGTTCCTGTAAGACTTGAAATTGGACCAAAGGATATTGAGAACGATCAGTGTGTGCTTGTTACAAGACACAACAGGGAAAAGGTATTTTGCAAGCTTGGTGAGCTTGTTGAAACAGTAAATGAAAGACTTCAGGCTGTTCATGATGGTCTTTATGCGAAGGCACTTGAAAACAGAGAAAGACGCACCTATGTTTGCAAGACACTTGATGAGATAACGAAGGCTCTTGAGGAAAAGGGCGACGGCTTTGTTAAGGCAATGTGGTGCGGCGACGAAGCTTGCGAGGATAAGGTAAAGGAACTCACAGGAGTAGGTTCAAGATGTATCCCGTTCGAGCAGGAAGAGATAGCAGATACCTGCGTATGCTGTGGAAAGCCTGCGAAGCATATGGTGCTTTGGGGCAAGGCTTATTAATAGGCTTTTTGGATAAAAAAATATCGGGTGGCTGTCAATTTGTTATTGGCAGTCACCCGTTTTTTTGTTTGTGATTTTTAGCTGTTTGCTTGGACAAGACTCTTTATTATCGGTATGATAAGGCAGAGCATATATATTATAGTGGCAGGGTTTGTAAAGACGTATCTGCGGCATTCTTTCGGTGTAAGCACGTTTTCGCTGTCATCAATGATAAGCTTTTTAAGGCTTGTGAAAAGAACCATAAAGCCCACCAGACCTATGACTATCTCAGCAACGCTCATGAAGGTTTCATAGTGTTCAAGTCCTATCGCATCAGATATGGACGAGAAGTTTGCGAGCAGATTGTTTAGACAGTGTATTATAACTGTTGGCAGTATCGAGCCGCACTTTGCGGCGATAATAGCGTAAACAAGTCCTGTGCCGAATGCCGAAGCCGCCTGAGGGATATTTCCGTGCATAAGTCCGAATGCAAGTGCCGAGAAAAGCACCGCCGCACCCCTTCCGTATTGGCTTAGAGCCGTGAGGATCGCTCCACGGTAGATAAATTCCTCCACGATAGGGGCTATTATCACAACGTATGAGAACTGCACTATTACTGCAATGGCAGAGGGCTGATGAATGGAAAAATCGCTTGTGGGAACTGTCACTCCGTTTTGACCAAGTATACCCGTGAGGATAGATGTGAGCTGTGACAGCAGAATGTTTATCACAAAGCAGGCTGAAAACCATTTTAACCCTTTTACTGCCGTGCCTTTTTTAGGCTTTATGAAGCTTGATTCTCGTTTTCGGAAAAGTATAGCAAAAACTATCCCAAAAACAAGCACGCTCATAAGAGTGATAAACAAATTTGCCGTCATGGAAAAAGTAGTTGAGCTTATAAAAGCGGTCTGCTTTTTCAGATAGCTGAGAACTTCCGAGTAGCTAAGAGTGAATTTCCCTGAGTGATAAGTGTATGCAACGTAAAAGAATAACACTGCGAATATCCTGTTTAGCAGGTTGTATAAAATGAGCAGAAGTGAAATTTTCACGCAATCTATAGTAAGAAGTTTCTTTTCCTGCTGTTTTTCAGGGGTCAGCAGAGAAACAGACTTTTTGGTAGTCAAATATTATTCCTCCCTTGTTCGGTCTTATCTATATATTATAGCACACAACATGGTGCTTTTGCAAATGGTATTTTGTCAGGTTTGTGATGAAATGTTATGGATTTGTAAATAAATAAGAGAAATTTTGTGATAACTATTGCATTTTATCAACCTTGTTGTATAATATAATTAGCACTCAAATAGATAGAGTGCTAATTATATGGAACAGTATTCAAAGAAAGTAAAATATTATTAAGGAAAGGTCGAGATTTTATGCAGACAAAAGAATTTAAGGCAGAATCAAAAAGACTGCTCGATATGATGATCAATTCGATCTACACTCATAAGGAGATTTTTCTCAGAGAGATAATCTCAAATGCAAGCGACGCTATTGATAAGCTGTATTTCAAGTCCCTGACAGACACTTCTGTGGGAATGAAAAAGAGCGACTTCGCTATCAATATCGCTATCGACAAGGAAAACAGAACGCTTACAGTTTCTGATAACGGCATCGGTATGACCGAGGAGGATCTTGAAAACAACCTTGGTACTATCGCAAACTCAGGCTCGTTCGCTTTCAAGAAAGACAATGACCTTGGGGACGATGTTGATATCATCGGTCAGTTCGGTGTAGGCTTCTATTCTACTTTTATGGTAGCAAAGGAAGTTACCGTTGTAACAAAGGCTTTTGGCAGCGATCAGGCTTACAAGTGGACATCTGACGGCGTTGAGGGCTACACAATAGAAGAGTGTGACAAGCCTGACGGCGTCGGCACAACTATCACACTGAAACTCAAGGACGATACTGATGACGAGAAGTATTCAACATATCTTGATCAGTATCAGATACAGTCACTTGTAAAGAAATATTCTGACTACATCAGATTCCCTATCAGAATGGAAGTCGAGCATACTCATTATAATGAGGAGGGTAAAGAGCCTGAGGTACACAAGGCTATCGAAACTCTTAACAGCATGACCCCTATCTGGAAGAAGAACAAGAGTGAGCTTAAGGACGAGGATTACAACAACTTCTATATGGAGAAGTTCGGCGACTATGAGCCACCTATTGCACATATCCATTCAAAGAACGAGGGCGTTGCAACATATGACGCACTGCTTTATATACCTGCCCGTGCGCCTTTTGACTATTACTCAAAGGACTATGAAAAGGGACTCCAGCTTTATTCAAGCGGTGTAATGATAATGGAAAAGTGTGCAGACCTGCTTCCTGACTGGTTCAGCTTTGTAAAGGGCGTTGTTGACTCTGAGGATCTCTCGCTGAACATCTCCCGTGAGCTTTTACAGCAGGACAGACAGCTCAAGATAATCGCAAAGAACCTTGAAAAGTCCATAAAGAACGAGCTTGCAAAGCTTCTGAAGAACGACCGTGAGAAGTATGAGAAGTTCTACAGCGTATTCGGACTTCAGTTCAAGTTCGGTATCTATCAGTCATACGGCGCTGCAAACGAAACTCTGAAAGATCTCCTTATGTTCCCGTCCTCATTTGACGGCAAGAACGTTACACTCAAAGAGTATGTTTCAAGAATGAAAGAAGATCAGAAAGAGATCTACTATGCTTGCGGCGAAACAAAGGAAAGGATCGAAATGCTCCCTCAGCTTGAAAAGATCAAGGATAAGGGCTATGAGGTTCTTTACTTTACACAGGACGTTGACGAGTTCGCTATCAAGGTGATGATAAACTATGACGGCAAGCCTTTCAAGTCCATAAGCGACGCTGATCTCGACCTTGACACAGAGGAAGAAAAGGAAGAGGCTAAAAAGCTTGACGAAGAGAACAAGGATATGTTCACTTTCATGCAGGAAGCTATCGCCGATAAGGTAAAGACAGTTCGTCTTTCAAAGAAGCTTAAAACTCACCCTGTTTGTCTTTCATCAGACGGCAGCATAACTATCGAAATGGAGAAAGTCCTCAACGCTATGCCTCAGAATGACGGCAACAAGGTAAAGGCTGAAAAGGCTCTGGAGATAAATCCAAACCATCCTATCTTTGAGAAGCTGAAAGATCTCTATGCTAACGATAAGGACAAGCTGAAAGACTATGCAAAGCTTCTTTACGATCAGGCTTTGCTTATCGAGGGTATGTCTATCGACAACCCTGTTGAGTTTGCAAACCTTGTTTGCGAGCTTATGACAAAGTAATAAAGCTATACAGATACTCTCTTAACATACCGAAAGCCGTGGGAACAACAGTGTTTCCACGGCTTTTTTGTGCTTTTCAGGCTGATAATTGTAGGTTTTATACAAAACAAAATGAGTTTATTTGTTAAAAAAACAGATTTGAAAAACAAATTTTATGTATGCTGTTGACAAATAAATGTAGGTATGTTAATATAATTATAGTGAAATTGATACATAACATCTTTTATTGGAGTGTTACCTTTCATTTATAGACTGGGCATGACCAACTTTGTACGGACATATTGTATGGGTTCGTATTAAGGTTGGTTTTTTTGATTTTATAGGGGGATCTTTAATGAAAATAATCAAGGTGATAAATAATAACACCGTAAGCGTCATTGACGATAAAGGAAAAGAGCAGATAATCTCAGGCAAGGGAATAGGCTTCGGAAAAAAATACGGCGACGAGCCTGACAAGGATAAAATACAGAAAATGTATCTTGTCACAGACTCAGAGCTTAGAAAAAGGCTTATCGAGTGCCTGACCGAGATACCATATGAGCATATAAAGCTTACGGCAGATCTTGTGGACTATATTTCTTCACATATCGACGGAAAGCTAAACGAGTCGCTCATAATAACACTTTCAGACCACATCTCATTCGCCATTGAAAGAAAAAAGCAGGGGCTTGAATTTGAAAACCCGCTTATGGACGCCATAAGCGACTGCTTCCCGAAGGAGCTGGCTCTTGGAAGATATTGCGTGGCGGAGATATATCAGCGTTTGGGAGTTGAGCTGAGTGGCGATGAAGCGGGCTTTATCGCAATGCACATCATAAACGCAAGACTGGGCACAAAAATGGGACAGATACAGGATATCACCAAAATGGTGAACGGCTGTGCTGAGATAGCGGACGCTTGTCTGGCAGGGAAGATAAACAAAACGTCAGTGGCATATGAAAGATTTCTTGTTCATTTGAAATTTCTCGCAAAAAGACTTTTTAAATCTCAAGAACTGCCAAATGTTCTCAGCAGGGACGAGGAATTTGCAGGCATGATAAAAACAAATTTCAAAAAGCAGTATAAATGCGCAAAGCATATGCAGGATCATATTTTGAAGAATTATGCTAAAACTATATCGGAAGATGAAATGATAACTCTTTCGATTCATCTGAAGAAAATAAGCGGATAGGCATTATTGCCACAGCTTATATAATGTATTCGCTGCGGTATTATCATTAACGGTACCATAATGATAATTCAGCTGAGATAAATTGATCATGGAGGATATTATTATTATGAAGGATAAAATTTTCGGCGTATTGCAGCGTGTGGGACGCTCTTTCATGCTCCCTATCGCACTGCTGCCGGTGGCGGGTCTGCTTCTTGGAATAGGCAGCTCTTTCACCAACGCCACAACTATCGAAACCTATCATCTTGGCAAATTCATCTATGAGGGCGGTGTGCTTTACACTATCCTCGACATAATGAGCAAAACGGGAAGCGCCGTTTTCGATAACCTTGCGCTTCTGTTTGCAATGGGCGTTGCTATCGGAATGGCAAAGAAGGAGAAAGAAGTCGCAGCCCTTTCGGGTGCTATCGCCTATATCGTAATGAACACCACTATCAGTGCACTTATCACCGCAAAGGGCGGCGTTGAAGCAATGGCAGAAAACTCCACAACGTCAGTGCTTGGTATCACCACGCTGCAAATGGGCGTTTTCGGCGGTATCATTGTAGGACTTGGCGTTGCGGCACTGCACAACAAGTTCTATAAAACAGAACTTCCGCAGGTGCTCTCATTCTTCGGCGGAACAAGATTTGTTCCTATCATTTCAACTGTCACATACCTTATCGTTGGTATCATAATGTTCTATCTGTGGCCTATCGTACAGCTTGGTATCTCAAAGCTTGGCGTGCTCGTTCTCAACTCAGGCTATGCAGGCACTTGGATATACGGCATACTTGAACGTGCTCTTATCCCATTCGGACTTCATCACGTTTTCTATATGCCTTTCTGGCAGACAGAGCTTGGCGGCTCGATGATGATAGACGGCAACATGGTAGCAGGCGCACAGAACATTTTCTTTGCAGAGCTTGCTTCAAAGTCAACAGAAGTTTTCTCAGTATCGGCAACAAGATTTATGGCAGGAAAGTTCCCGTTCATGATATTTGGTCTTCCTGCTGCAGCATTTGCAATGTACAAAACTGCTCGTCCTGAAAAGAAAAAGATAGTAGGAAGCTTGCTTCTGTCAGCGGCTCTTACTTCAATGATAACAGGTATCACAGAGCCTTTGGAGTTCACATTCCTGTTTGTTGCACCTCTTATGTACGCTGTTCACTGCGTATTGGCAGGACTTTCCTATATGCTTATGCACATTCTTAGCGTTGGCGTTGGAATGACGTTCTCAGGCGGTCTTATAGACATGACCCTTTTCGGAATTTTGCAGGGCAACGCAAAGACCCATTGGATATGGATAGTTGTTGTGGGTCTTATCTATGCAGTAATTTACTACTTCGTGTTCTACTTTATGATAACAAAGATGAATCTTAAAACACCTGGCAGAGAGCCTGATGACGTTGAACCTAAGCTTTATCGCAGAAGCGATGTGAACGAGGCTAAGGCGGCAAAGGCAAAGGGCACAGACAAGAGGGCTTCAGACGTTGTAAGTGCAATGATACTCAAAGGTCTTGGCGGCAAGGAAAATCTTTCAGACGTTGACTGCTGCGCCACAAGACTTAGAGTTACAGTAAATGACGCCTCAAAGGTCATGGACGATATGCTCAAAGCCAGCGGCGCTTCGGGCATTATCCACAAGGGCAACGGCATTCAGGTCATTTACGGACCAAAGGTCTCAGTTATAAAATCAGATCTTGAGGATTTTATAGATTCGCCATACAGTGATGACCCTGACAGCATTATCGGCACTGAGGAAGCTTCTGATAAAACAGAAGAAAAACCGCAGACCGAGGGTGCAGAAAACACAGAAACTAACGGCAAGACAATAACGCTTTACTCTCACATGAACGGCACTGCCGTTAAGCTTGAGGACGTTGAGGACGAGGTGTTCTCACAAAAAATACTGGGCGAGGGCGCAGCCGTTGAGCCGTCAGAGGGCAAGCTTTACGCTCCATGCGATGGAAAGATAGACAGCGTTTTTGACACAAAGCATGCCGTAAATATGGTATCGGACGATGGAGTGGAGATACTTCTCCATATCGGTATCGATACTGTAAAGCTTGGCGGACAGTATTTTGAAGCCCATGTCAGTGACGGTCAGGAAGTTAAAAAAGGCGACCTGCTCATAAGCTTTGATATGGATAAGATAAAAGCCGCAGGCTATAAGGTGACAACACCTATCATAATTGGCAACACGGACGATTATGCGTCTGTTGAACCTGTCGCACAAAACAGCGTTTCGGCAGGAGATATGATCTTGAAGATAAAATAATTATTTGGAGGTATTCATCATGAAAACATTTAGCTACACAATCACAGACGAAGTTGGTATCCACGCAAGACCGGCTGGACTTCTTGCAAAGAAAGCAAAGGAGTTCGAGAGCGTTTGCACTATCGAAAAGGGCGGAAAGAGCGTGAACATCACAAAGCTTATGGCTCTTATGGGCCTTGGCGTTAAGCAGGGCGATACTGTTACTGTTACCTGCGAGGGTGCAGACGAGGACAAGGCTTCTGAAGCACTCAAGGCATTTTTTGAGGAAACACTCTAATTATTATCTGTCAGCTGGGCGGTAAAAGCCGTCCAGCCGACGGGACGTTTCTGCGGAGTGTTCGCAGGTGCGTCCCGTCGGCTGGAAACAGCGTGAAAAATAATAAGATCTATGAGAAAAGGGGCGGATATTTATGACTAAGTATACAGGAAAAGGCGTTTACGGTGCGGTAGCAATGGGTAAGATCTCAGTATTCAAAAAGCAGGATACCGCTATAAAACGTATTCACACAGAAGACAGCGAGGGAGAAAAGAAGCGAGTTGCCAAAGCTAAGCAGGCAGCCACAGAACAGCTCCAGAGCATTTATGATAAGGCACTCAGGGAGGTGGGCGAAACAAACGCTCAGATCTTTGAGATACACATGATGATGCTTGAAGATGATGATTATAACGAGTCTATAGAGAATATCATCGACAGCCAGAAGGTCAACGCAGAATATGCAGTGGCAGTGACGGCAGACAACTTTGCGGAGATGTTTGCTTCTATGGACGATCCTTATATGCAGGCAAGAGCCGCAGATGTAAAGGATATTTCCAACAGGATCATCGCAAACCTCACGGGCAATGTCAGCGACGGCTCAGCAGGTGACGACAAGATGATAGTTTGTGCCGATGATCTTGCACCAAGCGAAACTATATCTCTTGATAAAGACAAGGTGCTTGCCTTCGTTACTGCACACGGCTCATCAAATTCACATACAGCTATCCTTGCAAGAAATATGAACATACCTGCGGTAATAGGCGTAGGAAGCAAATTCCTGTCAGAAATAAAGGACGGCGACTTTGCTATCGTTGACGGATTTACAGGTGAGATATTCGTTGACCCTGATGAAAAGACCACCGCTGAGCTTACCGCAAAGCAAAAAGCAGACGAGGAGAAAAAGCGTCTTTTGCAGACCCTCAAAGGCAAGGAGAATGTCACCAAGGACGGCAAAAAGATAAATATTTATGCCAATATCGGAAGTGTTGACAACATCGGTGCTGTGCTTCTCAATGACGCAGGCGGAATAGGTCTTTTCAGAAGCGAGTTTCTCTATCTTGAAAACTCAGATTTCCCTACAGAGGAACAGCAGTTTCATGCTTATAAGCGTGTTCTTGAGAGCATGGCAGGGAAAAAGGTCATCATAAGAACGCTGGATATCGGCGCTGACAAGCAGGTGGATTACTTTGGTCTGAAAAAAGAGGAAAACCCAGCTTTGGGATACAGAGCAATAAGAATTTGTCTTACAAGACCTGAGATATTCAAAACTCAGCTCAGAGCGCTTTTCAGAGCTTCCGTATACGGCAATCTTGGCATAATGTTCCCTATGATAACAAGCGTTTCAGAGGTGGAAAAAGCCCTTGCTATGTGTGGTGAAGTCAAGGCTGAGCTTAAAGAACAGGGTATAACAGTTTCTGACAGCGTTGAGCTTGGCATCATGATAGAAACCCCTGCGGCGGCTATCATAAGCGATAAGCTTGCAAAGCTTGTGGACTTTTTCAGCGTTGGCACTAATGACCTCACTCAGTATACCCTTGCTTGCGACAGGCAGAACCCTGATATAGAGCAGTTCTGCGACACTCACCATGAGGCTATACTTAGACTTATTGAGATGTCTGCAGAGAATGCCCACAAGAACGGCGCATGGATAGGTATATGCGGTGAGCTTGCGGCTGACACTACTCTCACAGAAACCTTCCTGAGAATGGGCATTGACGAGCTTTCAGTTTCTCCGACCTTTGTTCTTAAGGTAAGGGACGCTGTAAGAAATATTGACCTCTCCAAATAATTTCTCATAGATCTTCACACGAAGAACACATCCTCGTTCATATGGACGGGGGTGTGTTCTTTTATTTGACAGAAGCACTTTAATGTGCTAAAATATCTTATCGGCACAATTGTGTTTGTACATAAGTTTGTTATCAATGCACAAAAAATAAAAGTAAAATTTGTATACTATTTTGCCATAAAATCTCCCGTGCAGAATCGTATATAAGTTATCGAGGGGTGTGAAAGACTTGACCGACACTGAGTTCGATTTCAGGGTGGAGCTGATCCTGAAAAATGACAAAAACGGGCTTAGGGAGATCTATCAATGCTACGGCAAGGTGATATATAACATCATGCTTGACATTGTGAAAAGTCCTCAGGACGCTGAGGACCTCACATCAGATTTTTTCCTAAAGCTATGGGACACCGCAGGTCAGTACCGAAAGGGAACGGGGCATAAGCGATATCTGACTGTAATGGCGAAAAATCTCGCTCTTGATTTTATCAGAAAAAGGCGGCACGAAACGCCGACCCTTGATGATGAAGAAGCAGGGCATAAAGAACAGCAGGACAGTGTGCGGGTAGACGACGATGTGATCGGAAAGCTCTCCTTCGAGGAGGCTTTGAAGCTGCTTTCAGAGGGCGAAAGGGATATCCTGAACATGAGGCTTGGAATGGATATGACATTTCGTGAGATAAGTCGGGCAGTGGGGAAGCCGCTGGGTACTGTCACATGGAAATACCGTCAGGCTGTTTTCAAACTAAAAAAGACCATAAAGGAGGACAGTATCTATGGCTAAGAACATAAAATTTCTTTACAAAAAGCATATTTCTGATACTGCCCCTGACATGGAAAAGCTCTGGGACAGGATAGAGGGACAGCTTGAAAACAAAACGGACAAAGATCAGACACGGATAAAAGTAAGCCGCAGAAATTACAGAAAATTTGCAGCGGCAGCAGCCTCGCTCGTGCTTATTATCGGCGGCGTAAGCCTTTACGCCGATATCCGCTCAGAGTCGGACAGTGTTTCAAAGCATAGCGTAGAAACGGCTGACAAGGCTAGGCTTGAAAACAGAGAAGAAAAGACATACGAACAGCTCAGTTTCAGCCACACAGACACAAAGGCTTATGAGGACAGCTACATTCCAAAGGGCGATGATTATTTCACAGAGGACAGCGTTCTGGAAGATACAGACTTCTTTGCAGATGTGACAGTGCTCTCAGCAAGGCTCGACAGCGACAGCGCACATTACACCCTGAGAATAAACAGCCTTGTATCAAAGACAGGAGAAGAAAGCAAAACAAATATCACCATTGAAAGCTCTACCCCTTATATCATGCAGGAAAACAGAGAATATTTCATACCACTGAGGAAAGAAAACAGCACTTATTCTATGGCCTTTGAAAATGCACCTCAGATAGAAATTTCTCTTGACGGGGATATCGTTTTTCAAAACGGCTGGAAAAGTCTTGACGATGATTCGGGTATTCTTAAAGACTCGCAGAAAAGCAAGAACGATTATTTCTATGACCGAATGAGATATTCCTCGAAAAATGATCTGCAAGACCTGCTTGCTAAGTGGAGGACTATGTAGCTAACAACGCAAGGGCATATCGCCCACGCTATTTTACGGGAGATGACAGCTATGAAAAAGACAACTTCAAACAGCATAAAAAGAAACTTGATCACAGCTCTGTCGCTTATGATGACGGCGACAATGCTTGCTTCATGCGGAAGCGGTTATGACGGCTCGGAGAGCAGAAAGAGCGGCAGCTATAACAATGAAAGAACAACTGCGGAAAACTACAGATACAACAATGTTACAGCCGGAGATACTGACGGCACAGCGAACATAGGAGGCGGTTACAATACCGAGGAGTATAACCACCTGACGGAAAACGGCTATAAGCTCGTTTCAGACGAACCGCTTTCCACCTTTTCCACAGACGTTGACACGGCTTCCTACACAAACGTGAGAAGAATGATAAATGATGGCTGGGAGGTCGACCCTGACGCTGTGAGAACAGAGGAGTTCATAAACTATTTCAAGTATGACTATGAAAAGCCTGCGGAGGGCGCGGTGTCTATAAATACCGAGCTTTCCGATTGTCCTTGGAACAGTGAAGCAAAGCTTATGCTGGTGGGGCTTCAGGCAAGGGAAGCAAAGGTCAAGGACGTTCCTACAAACCTTGTTTTCCTCATAGACGTGAGCGGCTCAATGGAGGACGAGGATAAGCTTCCTCTTGTTCAGCAGGCTTTCTCAATGCTTGCTGAAAACCTTGGGGCTGATGACAGAGTTTCTATCGTCACTTATGCAGGAAGCGACAGCGTTGTTCTTGAGGGCGAAAGTGGCGACAACAGCGAGGAGATAGTTTCAGCACTTAACAGCCTGTCAGCAGGCGGCTCGACAGCAGGTGCGGCAGGAATTACCACAGCTTACAAGCTTGCAGAGGAGTATTTCATAGAGGGCGGCAACAACAGGGTCATTCTTGCAACTGACGGTGATCTGAACGTTGGTCTGTCAAGTGAAGAAGAGCTTACCGACCTTATATCACAAAAGCGTGACTCAGGGGTATATCTCTCAGTGCTTGGCTTCGGCTCAGGAAACTATAAGGATAACAGGCTTGAAGCCCTTGCTGATAACGGCAACGGAAACTATGCTTATATTGACAGCGTTGACGAAGCAAAAAGAGTGCTTGTAACAGAAATGAGCGGAACGCTTTTCACTGTCGCAAAGGACGCAAAGGTGCAGATAGAGTTTAATCCCGAAAATGTTTCAGCATACAGGCTGGTGGGCTATGAAAACAGACTTCTCAATGATGAGGATTTTGAGGACGATACAAAGGACGCAGGCGATATCGGCTCGGGTCAGCAGGTCACGGTTTTGTATGAGATAGTGCCAAATAACGGCAATGAAAAGTCGCTGAAATATCAGGATAACGAGAGCAAGGCTGAAACCAACGAGCTCAGCGGAGAAATGCTCACAGTTTCAGTGAGGTATAAAGACCCGGAGGCGAGCGAAAGCAAGCTTATAGACAAGTCTGTTATGTGTTCTGACTATACAGAGGCTGTGTCACAGAATTTTGCAAAGGCTTGCTCTGCTGCAGAGTTTGCAATGGTGCTTAGAAAAAGCGACTATGCAAGCGGTCTTACCGCTCAGGGCGTTGTGGATTATATGGAACAAAACAATGTTGACAACAGCGAGCTTTTTGAACTCATATACAAATATATGCAAAACGGCACAGGCAGCGAGGCAAGCTACTGGTAAAAAACTAAATCAAGGGGGTGTTGCATGGTCAGCACCCCTTTGGACCATAAAATTTACCTCTTACATAGAAATCTGCACCTGTCAGCCAAAAGGGGTTTACATGAAAAGAAAAATAGATTATAATAAGGCTGTCAGATAAAACTGGGGGTGAAAGCGTGAAGGTCAGGATAGAGATAGACGAGAATATGTCTGAGGACGAGATAGTCATAAGGTGCGCCCAGCCCGATGAACGTGTGCTTAAAATGAAAAGGGCGGCGGAGTCGACAGAGGGCGATCCTGAGATAGCTTTTTTCAAAGACGCAGTTCAGTTCTATCCTCCCCTTGATTCCATACTGTTTTTTGAAACAGGGGAACATAATCTTAACGCTCATACCTCCGACGACGTTTTTCAGGTGAAAATGAAGCTTTTCGAGCTTGAAGAGATACTTCCACGAAAGTTCGTGCGGGCGTCAAAATCAGCAATCGTGAATGTAAAGCACATCTATTCCGTTGAGCGAAACATAACCTCTGCAAGCCTTATAAGCTTTGCAGGCACTCACAAACAGCTTTACGCCTCACGAAGCTATTACAAGCTTTTGAAGCTCAGACTTGGAGAAAGGAGATTTCTATGAAAAACAAAAATCTTATATGGGGCTTGTTCTTTATCCTTGCAGGCGTTGCGCTTATCCTTGACCGCATAGGTCTGCTTGGAAGTGTAAGCGTGTGGAGCGTTGTGATCTCACTGCTCCTCGTTCCTGTTATCGTAACGAGCGTCAGACACCTTAACTTCTGGGGAATATTCTTCCCTATGGCTATCATGGCGATACTCTTTGACGAAACTCTCGGTATCGAGAAGTTCACACCATGGCCTGTTTTGGGTGCGGCACTGCTTCTCAGCGTGGGATTTTCATTTATTTTCCCTTACCGCTACAGGTTTACCCAAAGCAAGTGGACCACCCACACTACCGATAATCCTGCATGGGATAAATCCTCAGACAACGGGGAATATGTGCGTATCGACGCAAAATTTTCAGGCTGCACAAAGTATATAACCTCAAAGGTGCTGAAAAGAGTTGACATAAGCTGCCGCTACAGCGGTATGGAGGTGTACTTTGATTCTGCTGATATGGCAGGAAACGAAGTCGAGCTGAATGTTGACGTCCTCTGCGGTGGAGTGGAGCTTTATATCCCGAAAAACTGGGGCATAAAAGTGGAGGCCGGTTGCGTTCTCGGCGGAATAGAGCAGCCTAACGGGTCCTTTGAAGAGAAAGAAAAGACCCTTGTCATAAAGGGCAGAGCAAGGATCGCAGGAATAGATATAGAATATGTTTAGCATTGTGTGAAAGAACAAAAGTAAAAGCTGCGGAGTTTTCGCTCCGCAGCTTTTTGTATGCCTAATTATTCTTGCAGTATCATCTTGTCTGACAGTGCGTCCTCGGCGGTGTCGGAATAAAGTTTCATAAGCTTTTCCACCGTCATGTTTGCTCTCTGCTCGCCCTCGATTGTAAGAAGCAGTTTGCCTTGGCTCATTACGATAGTCTTGTTGCCGTATTCAATGGCATTTGAAATGTTGTGTGTTATCATAAGAGTAGTCAGTGCGTTTTCTTTTACTATCTTTTCGGTTATCCTCATGACCTTTTCTGCGGTCTTAGGGTCAAGTGCCGCAGTGTGTTCGTCAAGAAGCAGAAGCTTTGGTGTAACGATAGTCGCCATAAGCAATGTGAGCGCCTGTCGCTGTCCGCCTGAGAGCAAGCCCACAGGCATTTTCATTCTGTCCTCAAGACCAAGGTCAAGTTCTTTGAGCCTTTCTCTGAATACTGAAACGTCCTTTTTCCTGATACCGATAGTCAGCGAACGACGCTTTCCACGGCTGTAGGCAAGGCCGAGGTTTTCCTCTATGGTCATGTTAGGTGCAGTTCCTCTCAGCGGATCCTGGAAAAGCCTGCCTATAGTTCTTGCACGTTGATGCTCTTTTAGGTGAGTGATGTTCTTTCCGTCAAGGAATATCTTGCCGGTGTCAGCCTCGTAGCTGCCACTGATAACGTTCATAAGTGTGGATTTTCCTGCACCGTTTGAACCTATTACAGTAACGAAATCTCCGTCAGCCACATCAAGGTCTATGTGCTGGAGCGCCTTACGCTCGTTGGCAGTGTTCTTGTTGAAGGTTATGTTTATATTTTCAAGCTTAAGCATTTTAAACCTCCTATTTGTCACTGCATACACGCTTGTATGCCTTTGTAATATACTTCTTGATAGCAGGCAGAGAGATAGCAAGGGCAACTATGCAGGCTGAGAAAAGCTTTGTGTAGTTGCTGTCCATACCGAGATTCATTGCAAAAGCAAGAACAAATCTGTATGCTATCGCACCGAATATCGCCGCAAGTATTCCGCAGAGGATCGAGTGCTTGCTGAAGAATATCTCACCGATAATGATAGAAGCAAGGCCTACCACCAGCATACCTGTACCGCTGTTTGAGTCGCCTGCCGAGGAATATTGAGCGTACATTGCGCCTGAAAGGGATACCAAAGCGTTTGCAATGGCAAAGCCCATTATCTTCATTCTGTCTGAGTTTATTGAAGAAGCCCTTACCATGTATTCGTTGTCGCCTGTGGCTCTAAGTGACATTCCTGCCTGAGTTTTAAGAAACCAGAAAAGTAGTGCCGCCGCAATAATAAGCACGATACCTGCCGCCGCAAGCTTGTAATAGTCGCCGAAATATTTCTGAGCCATTGTAAATATAGTATCTTTCTTATAGAGTGAAATATTAGGCCTGTCCATGATTTTCAGGTTTATGGAGTAAAGAGCCGTCATTGTGATTATTCCCGCAAGTATAGGCTGAACGTTGAGTTTTGTGATAAGTATTCCCGTCACGCTTCCTGCGATAGCTCCTGCAACTATTGACAGCAGTATGCCCTTGATAGGGTCGCCGTTGAAAGCCTGCATAACTGATACTGCAACGCCAAGAGTGAAAGTTCCGTCTACTGACAGGTCAGGGATATCAAGTATCCTGAATGAGATGAATATTCCCAAAGCGAGGATAGCAAAAACAAGACCTTTTTCAAATGTTCCCGTAACAACGCTTTCCGTGAGCTGAGTGTTTATTATCACAAGAAGTAAGATCAAAAGCACAGCTTTCGGTATAAGCGAGATAACTGTTTTCTTATTCAGTTTCATATAATTTTCCTTTCAATAAAAAATAGCAGGGAGCGAAAGTCCCGCTCCCTGCTATTATACTATGTTTGATTTGATTTTGCAATAGTTTAATTAAAGTAAACTGTCTTTTCTCCGTTTGCAATATCGTCAGGAATAGTGATACCGATCGTGTCAGCAGTGGTCTTGTTGATATAAGTGCTGAGGTCTTCGTTGAATACCTTTATTGGTATCTCTGAGGCCTTCTTTTCACCGCTGAGTATCTGAGCTGCCATGTTTGCAGTTTCCTTTCCAAGGTCGGAATACTCGATACCAACAGTGCCAAGACCGCCGTCCATTACCATTGAGTCAGCGCCAACGAACATTGGAACTTTAGCCTTGTTCATAACTTCTGTAACTGTACCCATAGCGCCTGCGATAGTGTTGTCGTTAGGTGAGAATACAGCGTCGCACTTTGCGGCAAGGTTCTGAGCAGCTTCCTGAACCTCAGATGTGTTTGAAGCAGCGCCTTCGATTACAGTGATGCCCTTTTCCTCACAGTAAGCCTTTACTTCTTTAAGGGTAGAAACTGAGTTGTCCTCGCCTGTGTTGTAAAGATAACCGAGAGTTTTTATTTCAGGCTTCATTTCAAGCGCAAAGTCAAGTATCTTTGTGATAGCGAGCTTGTCAGATGTGCCTGTGATGTTTGCCCCTGTGCTTTCAAGTGAGTCGCAAAGACCTGCACCGATAGGGTCTGTTACTGCGGAGAATACTACAGGTATCTCCTCAGAGTATGGAGCTGCGAGCTGTGCGCATGGTGTTGTGATAGCGATGATGATATCGTCACCGTCAGCCTTGAACTGGTCGAGTATCTGCTGAACAGTTGTTGACTCGTTGTTAGCCTGCTGAGCATCGATAGTGCAGTTTTTGCCGTCAACATAGCCAAGCTCCGCAAGTCTGTCAATAACAGCATCTCTGATAGTGTTGAGAGATGTATGCTCCATTATCTGAACAATGCCTATCTTATAGTGCTTTTCTGATGAGCCGCCTGCCTTTGAATCGTTTGAGGAGTCCTCCTTAACGCCGCATGACGCAAGAGCAGCCACAGCCATTACCGCTGCAGCGGCAAGTGCCAGAACTTTTCTTAACTTCATATATGTACCATTCCTTTCGTATTTACGGGGATTTTACCCTACTACTCTATTAAAGCACAGCCGTAAAAGTTTGTCAAGTAAAAGTTAAAAGGATTGTAGAAATAGTAAAAGCCACAGAGAAAATTCCCATGGATTTTGTATGTTTTGCAGTCGGTTGACAGAAATGTGAAAAAAGGCTATAATGATATTTGTAATATTGCAGAGCGGGAGGTTTCGTATTGGGACTGAAAAGGGTTTCCGTGATAGGGCTTTGTCTTGCGGCGGTGGCAGCGGTTGTAATGCTTGCTGCGGTGATAATAAGACCGCCGAAAATATATATAAGCGAGATATGCCCCTCAAACAGTGAAACATCTGAGAAAACAGCTATGCAGGACAAAAACGGAGAACCAAGCGATTGGATAGAGATATATAATCCCACGAATAAAGATATTTCTCTTACGGGATTTTCGCTTTCAAAAAATGGCGGTGGAGATCAGCCTTTGGGCGGATATGTTGTTAAAGCCCATGACTATATAATAGTATACTGCTCGTCAGCAGGCTTTGAAAATGCTGATTTTCCTCACGCTGATTTCAGCATAGGCAAGGTCAGCGAAGCGGAAATAATATTGAAATATGACTCGCTTCAGTGTGAGAGCATAAAAATGCCTAAGCTTAACAAGGGCGTGAGCTATTCTAAAAATGCCAAGGGTGAAATGTACGTTTCAGAGCCTACACCACTTGCGGCGAATGCAGAGAAAACTATCGGAGATACACCTGTGTTTTCTCAGGCGGCAGGCAGCTATGAAAAGGCTTTTGACCTTGAGATAACCGCAGGAGAGAGTCAGACGGTGTATTATACCACCGACGGCACCGACCCTGCCACGTCGGACACAAGAAAGGTCTATGAAAATGCCCTGAGAATTGACGACAGGTCAGATGATGAAAATGTCCTTTCGGCTTATGACCCTATGAAGATACAACTTGATTATCGTGACAGCATAAAACTGCCTGACAAAAGCGCAGTTGATAAAGGCACTGTCATTAGAGCCTGCGCAGAGGGCACAAGCGGAAAGTGCGGAAAAACTGTTACTGCCACTTATTTTGTGGACGTTTCAAGTGCAGATCATAACGATCTGCCTATAGTATCCATTACCACCGATCCTGATGGGCTTTTCAACGAAAAAACGGGCATTTACTGTCTTGGGGACGTATACAAAGAATATGACGAAGAAAACCCCGACCACCCTTGGAACGGCTCTATCCCTGCAAACTATAATCAGCGTGGCAGAGAGTGGGAAAAAGAATGTTATGTTGAGTATTTCGACAGTGAGGGCAACAGCCTTATTTCTCAGGATTGCGGCATAAGGATACAAGGCGGCTGGTCTAGGGCGGATTATCAAAAGTCGTTCAGGCTTTATGCTCGAAACGATTACGGCAAAAGCTCTTTTGATACAGTTTTCTGGGATAGCTTTACAGATGTAAACGGCGAGGCTATCACTTCATGCAAGACCTTTGTGCTTAGAAACGGCGGAAATGACGCCAATTATTCAAAGTTCAAGGACATGATGATACAAAATATGGTGTCAGGCAGAGATGTTGAAACTCAGCAGGGAACAGCCTGCGTGCTGTTTATAGACGGTGAATACTGGGGACTTTATACCTTGCAGTCGGATTACAGCGACAGATATTTTGCGGATAGATATAATGTTGCAAAAAGCAACGTTGTCATGTATAAAAATGATGAGCTGAGCGAGGGTGAGGCTGAGGACGAAAAGCTTTTCAATGATATGTATAAGTTTATCACAGAAAACGATATGTCAATTGAGGAGAATTATCGCAAAGCCTGCGCAATGATAGATATGGATAACCTTGTGGAGTATGCCGCCACAGAAATGTATATCTTCAATGACGATTGGCCGCAGAACAACTATGCTTGCTGGCGCACAAGAACCATAGAGCAGGGCAATAGCTATGCAGATGGCAGATGGCGCTTTGTGCTTTTCGACACGGAATCGTCATGCTCGCATTATAACGAGAAGGATCTGGAAACAAATATGTTCTCGTATCTTAGAAGCCAAAGCTATACAACGTTTGGCGGAATACTTTGCAGCCTTATGGATAACGAGGAATTCGATTTGAAGCTCACCTCGGCAATGTGTCAGCTTGGAAGCGTGAACTTTACTGCGGAGCGGTTCGGGGAGTATCTCGAATATTATAAGAATATCTATTACGGCGAGCTTGATAATTATTTCGACCGTTTTCCAACATGGGCAAACCTTGCGAAAGCTACAGACCCTATGATAATACGTTGGCAGAATTTTATTGAGGGAAGATATGATAAAGTGCTCGGCTATCTTGAAAGAGAGTTTGACTATTATGAGCGCAGAACAGTGAAGATATCAGCGGATAACGAGCAGGGAAGCGTTCTGATAGGGGGCGTTGAAATAGAAAGTGATTATAGCGGCACATATTTTGACGGCTGTGAGATAAAATTGAACGCACAAGCAAAATCAGGCTGGCATTTTGACCATTGGGAGGGCGTAAAGGGCGATAATACCCAATCGGAGATAAAGGCTAAAGTGAACGGGGATATGAATATTAAAGCCGTTTTTGAAAAAGATATTGTGTAGCATAAAAAAGGTCTGTCACCAAAATCAAGTGACAGACCTTTTACTATATAACTTAACCTGCAAAATCAATATCTACAGAGCATATCTCAGCGTCAGTTCCTACCCTCATGAAAGTGCCGTATACACCAACACCAGAGGTGACAATGGAGTACATATTATCTTTCTTTATCATGCCACATGGGTTTTCCCAGAAAAGACCTATTGTCAGATTGCCTGGGAAAAGCTGCCCGTCATGTGTGTGACCTGAGAAATCTATGTCTGCACCTGCGTCAGCGGTCTTTTGAAGCTCGTCAGGCTCGTGGGAAAGCACAAATATCGGCTTGGTCTTGTCAAGATCTTTAGTAAGCTCTGATATCTCTGCACGAGTGCCGTCCTCAGTGCCGGGCTTGTCAGTGTCACGCCTGCCCACAAGATAAAATTCATCGTTTATCAAAACAGACTCATCATTGATAAGCTTTATGTTACACTCTTTTATAAAGTTTGTCATTTTTTCACTATGAAGCTGCTTGCCACCCCAATCGAATGTGAAGCCCATTAGTATTTTTTCGTCAATGTCATGATTGCCATAGACCGCATAAACGCCGTATTTGCTCTTTATGGACTTGAGCTGTGCCTTTATCCCTTCGGGATCGTCCATGCCGTCATAACTGTTGTCAAAAATATCTCCTGCTATTATAACAATGTCAGCGTTCTGCTCATTTATTTTCTTAACCATATTTGTGATGTGGTCTACACCGATAGCGTAACCCATGTGCAAGTCAGCCACAAGCACAGCTTTTAAATGCTTGTCACTGCCGCATGACTTGTTGACAGTTACGCTGTATTCATTCACCTTGATGTTTCGTGCATTGAAAATGCCGTAAAGACAGGTCGCCACCGCACAAGCCACAACCACCGAACCTATGGAAATAACGCTTCCACGGGAAAAAAGCAGCGTGTTTTTGAGCTTCGTGTGCTTTGCGATAAGTCTTAGCAGGTCAAAAAGCACCACATACAAAAGCGAGTAGAGCATAATGCCTATCCAGTATGTAGAAATTCGCCTTATGACGATAGCAACGGCGGATTTCGGGAGCAGAAAAGCTATAACAGGCGAAAGCGCCATGAAAAGATAGACCACTGCAAAAGGCACTTTGAAACGCAGCCAGTTAAATCTGTGGTTGCAGTGCTTCATCCAGTAGAAAAATCGGAACATCATGTATGATGATACGCCCAGATAAAAGGGCAGAAGAAATAGAAATATCATTATTATGCCACCTTATAGATAAGTGAGGAATGAGGAATTAAGGTATCGCCTGCGGCGATGATTTTTTATTCCTCTTTGAATCTCTCCAAAAAGCTGTGTCTGCCCTCGTCATCTTTGTATGCAATGACCTGATTGAGCATAACATTCTCCACACTCTTGAAAATGTTGTATTCCACCTGCGGATTAACAAGCTTTAGCTTTGCAATAAGCTGTTTTATCTCCATACGCTTTGATACTGTCCTGCTGTCAGGTGCGCAGGTGGTGCAGGTGTCGGTGAACTTGCAGGCACACTGTATGAAACGTAGCCCGTTATAGTCACGCCACCTTTTTATGTCGTCCTCTCTTACCATATAGAGAGGTCTTATAAGCTGCATACCCTCAAAATTCGTGCTGTTGAGCTTTGGCATCATGGTCTGTATCTGTCCGCCGTAAAGCATCGACATAAGTATGGTCTCAATAACATCATCATAGTGATGTCCAAGTGCGATCTTGTTACAACCAAGCTCCTGTGCTTTGCTGTATAAATGACCTCTTCTCATTCGTGCGCACAGATAGCATGGATTTTTCTCCACATTGTATACAGAGTCGAAAATATCAGACTCGAACACTGTTATTGGTATGCCCAGCCTTTTTGCGTTGCGCTCGATTATCTCACGGTTTGCAGGGCTGTAGCCCGGATCCATAACAAGATATTTTACCTCGAAAGGGAACTTGCTGTGGCGGTGAAGCATTTGTATGAGCTTCGCCATGAGCATTGAATCCTTGCCACCCGATATGCACACCGCTATCCTGTCATTAGGCTTTATAAGCTCATATTCGTTCACAGATTGTGTGAATCTGTTCCATATCTCCTTGCGGAATTTCTTTTGTATGCTCCGCTCAGCGTCCTGTGAGATATCCTCTACGACCTCTTTGGAAAGCTTTTCTCTCAGCCAGCCATAGTAGCCACCCTCTAGGTTTTCAGCGTCATAGCCAAGCTCTCGAAGCTTTTCGGCCTCAGTGTCGCTTATAAGTCCGCTTTTACAGCAGATAAGAAGCTTTTTGTCCTTTGGCAGGTCGCTTTTATCAAGCTTTTCGGCAGGGATGTTCACTGCTCCGTCAATGTGACCATACTCAAAAGAAAGCTCGTCCCTTATATCTATTATCAGCGTGTTGCCGCTTGCATTTATCATTTGTCAGTTGACCTCCGCAAAATTAATCACTATTCTTTATGATAGCATAAAAATCAACTTTTTTCAAGCTTTATGCAAAAATAAAACGGCAAAGCCTGATACTTTGCCGTTTTGTTTTATGTCTTGTGTCTGTTTCTTATATAGAATATTATGGATATTGCCGCTACGATAAATTCCGTGACAGGATAAGCAAGCCATACGCCGGATAATCCTGCTGCCTTGGACATAATGAAAGCCATTGGCACGATAAGAGCAAATCCCCTTAGTACGGTGATGGTCTGGGCTGGTATGATCTTTTCAGAAGCCGCAAAAAATGCAGATATTATTATATTGAAGCCTGAGAAAAACAATCCGGTAAAGTATATTTTCATGCCGTCCTCTGCCATGCGCTGAAGAGAGTCGATGTGCTCGCTGTTGAATATAGCGGCGATAGGCGTTGTGAAAAATGCGATAGCAAGGTAAACCATAAGCGCTATTACAAGCTGTGATATAATAGAATATCTCAGCACTGCTCTAAGACGGTCTTTGTCGCCAATGCCGTGAGCAGCACTGATAAGCGGCTGACCGCCTTGTGCGATACCGGTGAATATGGATACCGCCACAATGGAAGTATTCGCTATCACTGCATAAGCTGCAACTCCTGTGTTGCCTGCAAGACCAAGTATTATTATATTGAACGCAAGCACTACGATGCCTGATGAAAGCTCAGTTATAAGCGACTGCACGCCTATGGACAATATGCCGCCAAAAGTTCTCCCTTCGTGCCTTGCCTTGATGATATGGAAGCTGTTCTTTTTGCGGAATTTGTATATGCTCAGTATGCAAAGGCTTATAACAGGCGAAAGTCCTGTTGCAAGGATAGCTCCGAAAATGCCCATATCCAGCGGGAAAATGAACACATAGTCAAGGATTATATTTGAAAAGCTTCCCGTGAGCATTGCTGCCATTGAAAGCTTTGGGTTTCCGTCATTTCTTATAAAGCAGTTGAAAGTGTCGTTAAGCAAAAAGAATGGTCCGAACATCATAAGCACTTTTAGGTAGGTATTAGTCATGCCCATAACACTGCCCTTTGCACCAAGAAGCTTTGCAAGTGGCATTGAGAAAAACGCTCCGCCCAAAAAGTATATCGCTCCGAGCACCAGAGCCATAAGCAGCGCACAGGTGAAAACTCTGCTTCCTGCCTCGTCACGTTTCTGACTTTTGTATATTGCAAACTTTGTCGCTCCGCCCATGCCGATCATAAGTCCGGTGCCGTGGATAAGGCTGTATATCGGAATGGCGATATTCAGTGCAGTAACACCGTCTGCACCCATGCCCTTTGCGACAAAGAACGTATCCGCAAGGATATAGCACGATACGCCTATCATTCCTAAAACGTTCAGAGAAGCATATCTGGCAAAATCCCTAAGATGTGAATTTTTCTTCATTTTTACCCTCCGTTTATCCCACAAAAAAACGCCGAACACCGCTGTCTTTTAAAGCCTAACGACAGCAGGTCCGACGCAAAACTTCTACCCGGCGGCAGAAGTAAGCATTAAACATATAAGATTATAACAGAGTATATCGGCATTGTCAAGAGGTAAATGCCTTCGCTTTATGTTAAATAAATGTTAAAAAACGCTCTCTGCGGTTGACAAGTTTTTAACAAAGCTTTATAATGAAATTGACAGAAAGCATATATAATATTATATGACATCCTTATTATTTTATATACCGATAACAAAGAAGGGGAAACTATGAATTTAACTCATCTCAGATATATGGTAGAGGTCGAAAGACTTGGTTCTATCACAAAAGCAGCTTCGGCGCTTTATATGGGTCAGCCTAACCTTTCAAAAGCCATAAAGGAAATGGAAAGAGAAGTTGGCATACCGATTTTTAAAAGAAGTGCAAAGGGTGTTGTTGCCACAGAAAAGGGCAAACAGTTCCTGCAGTATGCAAAGGCCATACTTGTGCAAATGGATAAAATGGAGAGCCTTTATAAGGATAATGGTGAAAACGCTGTGAACTTCTCTCTGCTTTTGCCAAGGGCAAGCTATATAACCCACGCTTTCACTTGCTTTGTGAACAAGTTAGGCACGAATGTGGAGCTTGACGCAAAAATAAGGGAAACAAACTCCATGGAAGCCATAAACGCAGTGGTGGAATGCGAATATAACATGGGTATAATCCGTTATCCTGTGGCGTATGAGAGCTTTTTCATGTCTATGATAGAAGAGAAAAATCTGAAATATCATAACGTGTGGGAGTTTGATTATGTACTTATCACAAGCGAAAACAGCCAGCTTGCTAAAGAAAAAGAGATAAACGAAACTGTCCTTGATAAATACATAGAGGTATTGCACGGCGATAATATCGTGCCGAACATCTCAGCGACTTATCAGAAGAAAAACGCTGAGCTTAATAATCACAGCAGGCATATTTACGTCTATGAGAGAGGAAGTCAGTTCGATATCCTCTCGGCTTGTCCAGACTCATTCATGTGGGTAAGTCCTCTGCCAAAGGAGATATTGAAGCGTTATGGCCTTGTGCAGAGAGTTTGTCATAGCTTCAAAAAGACCAATAAGGACGTTCTTATCTATCAGAGTAATTACCGCCTTAGCCATGCGGATCAGATGTTCCTTGATGAACTTGAAAGGGTAAGAAAAGAGATATCAGAATAATTTTCAGCATAAAAATGCGGGCGAACATGAAAGGTGTTCGTCCGCTTTTTGTTTAACAAGATCTAAGCTCTGAGCATATTATAGGTCAACGTGACTACAGAATATGCCACCGTCCTTTGTAATGTCAATATAGGCATAGCTTGCAGGCTTGCCGTCTCTCGGCTGACCTGCACTGCCGGGGTTTAAAATGTGGATACCCTCCTCATAGGCGTAGTAGCGACAGTGTGTGTGTCCGAAAAGTGCTATCTGTGCGCCTATTTCCTTGGCTTTGTAAAAAAGTCTGTCGGTAGAGTATTTCACGCCCCACTTGTGGCCATGTGTGAAAAATATCTTTATACCGTCATCGGTCATGTATATGTCGTTTTCGGGAGTGAGCGAAGCAAAGTCGCAGTTTCCTGATACGTTTACTATCTTTTTGTCAAGATACTGCACTCTCAGGCTGTCAAGGTCACGTTCGCCGTCACCAAGAAAAATAAACAGGTCGGCGTCGCCGTTTCTCTTGAATATTTTGTGCATTGCAGAATAATTTCCATGAGTATCCGAAAAAACGATTATTCTCATAGTTACACCCCTTTACCAGTTATAACAAGCAATATTATAACATAAATATTTATAAATACTATAGAAAAAAGGAGAATTTTTTATGAGCGCAAAAAACAGCTTCAATTCCATGGATCCAAAAGCCATGCAGGCGCTTCTTGCAGTGGCTTCCAAAAAGCTAGGCACCACCCCTGATGTGCTGAAAGGTCAGCTTGAAAGCGGCGTTTATGACAGGGCGCTTCAGGGTATGCCACAAAACGAGGCTATGATGCTTCAAAAAGCATTGTCTGACCCGAAAACTGCCGAGAAAATATTGTCCTCACCACAGGCAAGGGCGATATTCAAAAAGCTTCAGGGGAAATAGTATTTTACAGGGCAAAAGCTTGAACAGGCGGTGAAATAATTGGACGATCTGATGAATAAAATACAGAATGTGCTTAATGACGAGGAAAGCATGAAGCAGATAAAGGAGCTTGCGGATATGCTCACGGCGGATAACGGCGGACAGGGAGAACAGGGCGGTCAGAGCGAAGCTCCACAAAGCCCTCAGAACATGGACTTTTCTCAGCTTCTTCAAAGCCTGGGGGGCATTTCTCCGCCTGCGGAAAGCAAGCCTGCGCAAGCGACACAGACAGGGGGTCTTGATATCGCAAAGCTTATGAAGATACAAAGCATTATGCAGTCGGCTTCAAAGCCCGATAAAAATATCCAGCTTCTTCTTGCTCTGCGACCGCTTTTGAAAGAAGAAAATCAGGCGAAAATAGACAGGCTCATAAAAATATTCAAGCTTTTTGCAGTGTATCCTGCACTGAAAGAAAGCGGACTTCTGGGAGGTGATCTGCTTGGCATATTCTGATGACAATAATTTCACCACCATGCAGGAGGAAGCCATTCGCCGTGTGAGAGAAATGCAAAGGCGTTCACGAAGCATTGTGGGCGCAAGCCCTAATAGCGAGCCTGCACCACCTAAAGCAGAGGAAACCCCTCGCACTCAGAATGCTCATAGCTCACAAAAAGCCCCTCAGAGCAGTTCGCTTTTGAGCGGTCTGCTTGGGGGGAATTTAGGCGATATAAAGATAGACGAGGAAAAAGCCCTTATCGGTCTGCTTATTTACATATTATACAAGCAGGGCGCAGACATAAAGCTTCTTCTGGCGCTTGGTTACCTTCTTCTCTAAAGCGTCCATTCAAGAAGTGCAAGCATAGAAATATCGGAGAAAATATCGGAAAGATAGCTGTCGTCATATATCCTGTCCATGTTGTCACCTGAGTATTCTATCTCCTTGCAAAGCTCCTTGACGGTTTCAAAGCGTGCGGGAGCGTCCTGCTCACGACTGAGGTTTATGACCTCTGCGGCAAAAATGAACACTATCATAGCCTTTATTTTTGACAGCAGGTCGAAATCTCTCACAGCTTTAAGAAAATATCTGTATACAAAATATACCGCAAGCTTTTCGTACTCACCGCTCGTCTGAGCCTTTAAGGGTGCGGAAAGCTTTTTCACAAAGCGGCTTGCGTCCTTTATCTGCTGTGGGAGAATGTCGCCTATAAAGTCAAGACGTTCAAGATACAAAAGCATATTTCCGGCATTTTCCAAAGGCTTTTCAGGAAAAGCCTTTTTTAAGCTCTCCACACGCTCTGCAATTATCTCAGGGTGGGAAAGCTCCTGGGCAATGGCTTTTATCTCCTCTGTATCCTCTTCGTCAAGAGCATATTGTATCTCCGCTGTTGCTGAAAGAACGTTCACAAGCCTGTCATGGAGAGAATATTCCCTGTTTTGAAGCAGGTCAATGAAAGCCGTTCGTGCAAAAAGCATGGTTTCAAGAAGCTTGGGATCAAACTCAAGGTCGTCAGGCTCTTCATCTATCTCTTTGGTAAAAAATCTCACAGGCTCATCGTCAGAAAGATACATTCTCACAGCTTCTTCGCAGGCAAGTCCCACGCCTGCCTCCTTGTAATCTCCAAACCACTCGTAAAACCTCGGGTGTTCACGGCATATGTCTGAGATGTTTTCCTCACCGTAAGCAAGCTGAACAGAGCAAAGCCCCTTTTCGTTGAGCATAGGGCATTTGCCGTCGCAGTGGACAAGATATTTCACGCCCTCGTCTTCTGTAACTGAGTTCACAAACTTCCTGCCTATATCATTGTCAAGCTTTTTGTAAAAGCCGTAGGTGTCCTCGTCTATCTCGATATCCCAATCGGTCATACAGCAGTTGTCAGAACATTGCGTGCCTGTGCAGACGAATTTTTCAAATATCTCAGGGTAAAAAAGCTTCATATAAATATCTCCTTATGAGGTGTTGACCTTATTATAATACTAATGCTTTTATCTGTCAACTTTCAGAATAAAAAAAGGCAGACACCTTGTCCGCCTTTTGTCACTCTTGTGTGAAAACTATCCATTTTATGTTTTTGGGGCTTATCTCGTCAAGATACTCTGACGGCACTGTGACAGTTATCTGCCGTTTTGAAGTCGCCCCTGCCTTGTTCTCGGGTATCTCTTTAGCCACATATATGAAAAGGGAATCCTTGTCTTTGACCGCCCTTACTACTTCATAGTCGATATGCTCATATCCAGAAAGCTCTCCTTTTAGAAAAATAACATGGTTGTTGAAGCCGCCTTCGTTTTCAAAAGCTTCCATATCCTTTTTCATTTCCTGAATTTGCAGTTCACCATTGTATTTCAAATAATATTCACTGAAATCATCATAATTTGAAAACATTTTTTGATAGGGGAATGTCATGTTGGCTTCACTGCTGCACTTGTATATCTTTTGCTCAAAAGGAACGTCTGTAAGCTCACTTGTTACATTCTCTGTCTGATAAAGCTTGTTGCTTCCTGCATAATATATCGTCAAGCCGTTTTCACAAACGCTGTAAAGGCTGTCGGCAGAAAGTTTTTTTGAGAAAAGCTTCATACTGCCCTCAGAAAAGTCCTCAGATTCTATGTTAATAACTCCGCTGTCCCCCTCCAAAGAGCTTTCAGCATGTATCACCTGCGTGCTTGTGCATACTGTTATCTCAGCCTCAGTGCCGCTTTTTACGCACTCACAGAACTCAGCCCAGCGCATATCACTTTCTTCCGAAGAGTCCATGAAAAGCATACCATGCTCTCTAGCCGTGTCAGCGGTTATCTCACTGCCGTTCCATGCTGAGAAAAATATCTTTGCAGGGCTGTCAACGACTTCCTCTTGTTCGATAAACGAGGAGTTTTCAGTATTGACCACGCTCTCTTCAGATCGACCGCAGGCTGAAAAAAGGGTCAGGAACATTGCAGCAGACAATGCACCGCAGATAATTTTTTTATGCAATTTCCTGCCCCCTTGCTTTTATACTGTAGGGGCAACGCCTCCCAAGGCACGCCCTTAAAATTCATTATATCACATTTTGCTGATTCTGTTAATATGTATTTTAATCAAATTAGCAAACGCCTATTTGGCTATAATGTCAAAATATCAGCGTAAATATGGCAAATATCTCAAGAAGAGGGCTTGAAGAGTGAAATGTGACAATATTGTAATTAAACTGTCATTGACATTGATGATAAAAAATATTATAATATGTTTATGTACCTGTGCTTTGTTTGCAGGTGTGCAGGTGTGTTCCTGCAAAAGGAGGCGAAATGTGACGGCTTGTGCCGTGCAATATATGGATAATAACAAGAATAACGTTTCCCGCAAGGCTTCGGGAAATACGGCGAGCGTTGTCGCAATAATAGTTGTGGGCATATTTGTGCTGTGCGTGATACTTCTGCTTGCCAAGGGGCTTTTTGCAAGCAATAGTTCAGAAGTGCCAAAGGGTATAAATACTGCCACCATAAATACAAATGAGTCTGTGGCTGAGCCAGTGAACAGTACCGCCCCTGCGGATACGTCCGTTACTGATAACAGCAGTGTGGACGAAAGCGGTGCGGTAACAGATGTGTCCAGCGATGAGTCTAGCCAGACAGATGTGCTTGAAGTAATGTATGTCACAGAGTATGCTTATCTTCATGTGGCACCTGATAATGACGCTGAGAATATCGTTTGTATGTCACCGGGCGTTCAGGTAAACGTTCTTGAATATGAGGATAACGGATATGTGAAGATAAATTTCATGAACATAGACGGTCCACTCACAGGATATATTTATAAGGATTATCTTACAACAGACAGCTCTATAGCAGTACAGTGGTAAAAAATACAGCGCCGCACAAAAGAATGTGCGGCGTTTTTGGATATGGGGGCTTTGAAGTGCCGAAATATAATACTTTTATCCAGGATAAAAACGGAGAGCGCATAGACTTTATCCTTGACGTTGCCAAAAGAAGTCGCCTTAATATGGGTATGCGTGACGGCACTTTGACAGTGCGAGTGCCTTACGGCTGTTCAAAGCAGCAGCTTGAAAGCTTTATTAATAACAATCTGGGCTGGATAAAGGAGCAAAAAGACAAGGCGGCGGTGGGTCTGCCGAAAGATTTCTGCCATGGCGAAAGGCTCAGACTTTTGGGGAACGAGCTTACCCTGACCCTTGTTCAAGCTGATAAGTATTTTTCTCCCAAGATAGAGGACGGCAAGCTTCTCATTGCCGTGAACAAAACCAGCGATCAGACCTATGTAAAAGAGCAGACCACCAAGTTCATAAACGATCTCACAGTGGCGGAGATAACAAAAAGTATGCAGAAAATGTCTGCCTCCACAGGGCTTGTGCCTGAAAAGGTCACAATAAAACCGCTGACAGCAAGCTGGGGAAGATGTATCTCAAACAGGCATATTTCCATAAACTCAAAGCTTATCGTTTTCCGCAGAGAGTGCATAGATTACGTCTGCCTCCACGAGCTTTGCCACTTGGTCTTTATGGATCACAGCAAGGATTTCTGGGCTTTGGTGGGCAAGTTCTGTCCCGATTGGCGAGGCATAAGAGAAGAAATGAAAGGCTGACCATGCAGGCATACCCTACAAAATATACTCATGTGCTTTGTAGGTATTAACTATTGACAAATACAAGATATTGTGGTATCCTTTTATTGTGGCAACAATATGTATAACAAAGAAAAATGGAGGTAATGTAAAATGGTAAATGTGAACGTAACAGGCGGGGAGATGTCCCAGGCAGAGATAAATTCATATATTGACAGGGCGCAGAAGCTTTACCCTGAAAAGACTATCCAGACTATCGACCTTAAAATAGACGGCGACTTTGTTGACGTTGATTATCACTTTGCAGACGTGCCTTTTCAGCGTATAAGAAGAATAACAGGCTATCTTGTTGGAACTCTCGACAGATTTAACGACGCAAAGAGAGCGGAGGTCCGTGACCGAGTAAAGCATGGTCTTGCAAGCCCCAGCGTATCAGAACAGTAAAAATGAAACACGGCATATGTCACCGAAAAAGTGGCATATGCCGTATTTTTTATGGAAGTGTATTGGTGTAGCTTTTTAGACCTTGTTTCCGCAAACGCTGCAAAATTTGGCTCCGCTCTTCAGCTCTGAGCCACAGTGAGGACACTTTTCAGGTGCGGTCTGCCAGGCAGGCTGTTCAGCCGTTTCTGTAGGTGGTTCTATAGGCTCTGTCTGTTGTGGTATCTCAGGCTCAACTACGCTCTGTGACATAACAGGCTCGGCATTGTCGGGCTTTCTGAACTGTGACATATCAGGCTGAGCAAAACTCTGTTCTTGCGGTGTAGTCATTGGGATAGGCGCAGGGGCATTGTCAGGCGTCTTTGCGGCAACAGGTATCTCAACGGCGAAATCTTCGCCCATAAGTCTGCCTGCAATAACAAGTCCACCGATAAAAAGCAGGAAAGCCGCAATAAATGGCAGAACATCATCAGCAAGTGAAAGGGCTACCCTGAACTTGTCATTGTCATAACCCATTGTTATAGCGTTTGAGAAGTGACCTTTTACCGTAACATAGTATATCATTATGCCCTTTGTTATCATCACAACAAGCGGGAAAAGGATAAGAAAGCCTGCGAATGCACCATCAAGCTTTTTCTTGCCCTTTGCTCTTGCAGATGTGAAAAACGCCACAAGGCTGAATATGGCGAGTGCGCATGAAAGACCATAGGTGTTCACATAAGCGAAAATGTCGGGGGTGAACAAAAAGTCTATCTTGTTTGTGAAAACGTTGTTGTAAACGAGTTTTCCCACAGGGTCAGCCAGTGCGCCTGCTGCCGAGAGAATGAATGCGAAAAAACTCAGCAGACACAGGGACATTCCTGCATATGTAAGCTTCTTTGTGTAGATCTTTTTTGCCATTTTGATTAGTCCTTTCATTTGTGAAGTCTTTATCCGCTGTCCGAAAAAATAGGGGCGGATAGAATTTCCGTCCCTATTATAATACTATTTTATAAAAGCCTTGTCAATAGATTTTTTTCGCAGCTTTCGTCGCTATTTATCGTTTTTGCCGCTATCCTCGTCCTCACCGAGAATATTTTTCATCATCTCGTTTATGTGCCGAAGCTTTTCGTCATCATCATTGTCAGGTCGGTATATCCTCAGCGGCTCGTCAGTTGTATCTGTTGTGTCATTTATCACAGGGGTTGTGGCTTTCTCACTGTTCTCAGCCGTAAAGTTAGCTTTTGCAAGCACCTTTTTCATGACTTTTCCACGCTTATATTCAAACAGGAATATAAGCACCAGCAGGGCAACACCAAAGCCCGTTATGATAAGAGATACTTTCCAATAGTCAGGTGAGAACTTCATTGTTATCTTGTTTTCACCCTGCTCCAAAGGGATAGTTATAAGGCTGTCAAGAGATTTTTCAGCCGTCACCTTTTTGCCGTTCACAGTGATAGTCCAGCCGTTTTCGTATGGTATGGTTGTGAACAGTACAGAGCCGTCATTTTCAGCATTAACAGTGCCCTCAAGATAAGTGTCCTTAAAGCTTGTGACCTCAAGCACATTTTTCTGCATATCAGCGCAGGTCTGTGCAAAGCTGTCATAATCAAAGGTGTAGAAAAGCTGGTCTTTCCAGTAAGCTTCGTTATCGTCATTTGCCACCGTTATGCGTATGCGAAGCTCCTGCCCCTCATAGAATTTGCCAAGATTCATAATGGAATAATTGTCGCCCACAAAGAACTGACCTGCATATTCCATAGGCTCAGAGCCGTCCATATAATCGTCCTCGTCCTGTATCCACACGTTGCAGGAACGCTCATATTTGGTTGGAAGATACATATAAAGATATGAGTCCTTATCCATTTTCACAACATAGTCAATGTGACATTCTGCAATGGAAGTGTCTGTAGGGAAGTATTTCGTGTGTCCGTCAGTGAGCTGAGATGTAGAAACGTTCTCCATTTCGCTGTTTATAACAGGTATCTTTGTGAAATAGTCCTTTGTTGTGCTTGCGAGGGCGTTGAATACCATGTTCTGGTTTTCAAAAGGATTATCTTCAGAAAGTGACACGTCCTCAATACTAGGCGAAGATACCATGCCAAGACCAAGAGCGTTAGGGTTGTTGTAGAATTTATATGTTGCGTCGCCCTCAGTGTATTCTGTAGTGAGCTTGTATTCCTCAGGGACTTTAACTCTTGTGCCTACAAAAGAGGTGTTGCCCGTTTTGTCCATAAGATATTTTATGTCAAACAAAGCGTCGGTCATGAACGTTGTGCCGTCATATTTTGTGTAGTGTCCGCCGTAGGCATAGCCAAGCTTGTGGAGCATCATAAGGGCAGGTGCGTTCATTGTTGAGCTTGAATGTGAAATGCCCTTGTAGCCTGTTCCGATAGGGTCGTTTACAGTTCTGTGGAAAGTTGCCTCCATGCGGTAGAAAAGCGACGGGTCATATTCCTTCATCATTGACACAGCGTTTCTCGTCTGCGTCATGTAAGGTTCATAAGAGGTGTATTTGCTGTATGCAACGTCAGTGTCTATCTTGTCGATAGTGTCAGCGCTGTTTGCAAAAAGCTCAACCGCAAGAACGCCTACCATTACGATACAAACAGCCTTTGATTTTGGATATTTCTTGATAAGGTAGATAAGTGCGAAATATGCCGCCAAAGCTATCATGGATACCCATATGCCTTGTATAACGTTTGTGGTGTCGCCTGTTTCACTTGTCTTTGTTTCAAAAAGCTGGAAGTGAGAGTAGTTCTCACGCTCACACCAAAATAGGAATACCATAAGCCCGAAGAAAATTCCGCCGATGTTCTTTGCAGTTATGCCCTCGAGGTTTTCAAACGCCCTGAATGCCATTACTATCATCAGGAATGAGAATATGAAAGAATATCTGTAAGGCAGCCAGTTCGGCACTTGAAAGCCGTGCATTGCCATATCAGCAGGCTTTATATACATTAGTATAACAAGCAGGAAAGTGAGCAGACCTGTGGAGGTCTTTTCTTTCATTGTTATCCTGTCGTTCATAAAGAACAGCGGAACAAGTATCAATACAGCCGTTCCGCAGTATATCATAGGCATACCCTCAGGGTAAACAGTGTCATATGACATTGGGAAAAGCTTTGTTATGAACGTAAGGAAATCAAATTGCGTTGCAAGTGAGAAATCAGGGTCAGTGAACTCAAATTTGCCGAGCTTCAAAGAATTGTAAACGGTTATAAGAACGAACGCCGCACACATAAGCGCAACAAGCGTGCCGATACCAAAAGCCACACAGCGTGAGAAGAACTTTTTTGGCAATATCCTGCCCTCTCTTGAAAGGCAGTACCAGCAGAAGTAGAAAAACGTGAAAATTCCCACCATATAGCCGATGTAGAAATGTGCAATGAACATAAGCGCCAGCGGCACTATATAAGGCACAAGCTTGCCCTCATCAACGAGCCTGTGAACGCCCCAGCATATAAGCGGCAGATAGATAAGTCCGTCAAGCCACATAGGGTCCATAAGCTGTACCACCATGTATGACATAAGAGCATACATGGTAGGGAATATGATAAGTGAGATAGTCTTAGGTTTCTGCACTGATATCTTTTTTAAGAAGAACATGAACGTCACAGCCGCCGTGCCTATCTTTGCAAGCTGTAAAATAAGGATAGAAGTCGCCATCATCGTTCTCGGCAGCAGCACAAGTATCAGCATAAAAGGGCTTGCAAGATAATATGCAAACACACCGAACATTTCTCCGCTGAGGTTTCGTGACCAGTTGTAGATAAAACTGCCATTGCCATGGAAAGCGTCACGGAACTGCTCGTAGTAGTAAACATACTGACCGTTCAAATCAAGCACAAGCACCGAGCTGTCACCGATAGGGTGTATCTTGAAAAACGCATAGGCAGAAAACATTATTGCCACAGGCAGAAAGAACACTAAAAAGTACAGCCGCTTATCATAGCACCATTTTTTTATAAATGAAAGGGGAGATGTTTTAGTCTTTTCCATTCTTTTTCTCCTCGTCGTCTTTTCTTATGATATCACGGATTATGTATCTAGGCCGCTGTTTTATCTCCTCGTATATCTTTGAGAGATAAAAGCCTATTATTCCAAGACTGAACATTATTATACTCGATGTGAGAAGCTGTAGGATTATGACAGTTGAAAATCCTACCGCCGACGCACCGATAAGCTTTTTGATAAGGGTATGAAGTCCTAATATCACAGAGAATATGAAGGTTATAACACCGCATACAGTCACTATCTGCAAAGGCGCAGAGGTAAAAGAGGTTATGCTGTTTATGGCGAATTTGAAAAGCCCCTTTACAGACCACTTTGATTCGCCCACCTCTCTGTCAGCAACGTCAAAATATACACGCTCCGTCTTGTAGCCTACCCAGCTTGACATTGCTCTGAAAAACGTCAGTCTTTCAGGCATTGCATTCAGTGAATCTACCACAGCCCTGTCAAGAAGCTTGAAATCGGAAGCCGCTTCCATGTCAAGTCCGCTTGACTTGTTTATCATCTTGTAAAACCACAGAGAGAAAAATTTGTATACAGGGTTTTCCTTTCCACGGGAATTTTTTCTGCCCTCAACAATGTCAACGTCATTGTTTTTCCAGATGTTGTACATCTCGATTATGACCTCAGGCGGGAACTGCAAATCACAGTCCAGCAGAACGCAAGCGTCACCCTTTGCAGTTTCAAGTCCTGCGAAAATTGCGCTCTCCTTGCCGAAATTTCTTGAAAAATTCACGCCCACGATATGCTCGTCATTGCGTGCAAGGTTTGAGATTATATCCCATGTTCTGTCCTTTGAGCCGTCGTTTACAAAAACAAGCTCATAGTCTATACCGTTTTCGCTGAGAAGCTTTGAAACAACAGAAGCACATTTTGCAACGTTGCCTTCCTCGTTATAGCTTGGTATTATTATTGATAGCATTTTTCGTTCTCCTATTCTTTGTTGCCTTTATACACAAAACAGAACGCCATTTGTGAACATGACGTTCTTGAAATATCCTTATTTGTTTTCTCTTTCACGGCGTTTTTCATAATCTGTCCTCAGCTTGTTGAAGTTGTAAAGCATGATGAGCAGGAAAATATACACAAGTATCTTTGCTATTGCCGCAATAACGCCTGCAAGGGTGGTGACGAACTCTATTGGTATTAGCCTGTTTAGCAGGTCGCCCCCAAAGTAAATAAACGTCATAAGAGCAAGCTTGTTGAAACTGCCCTGAAGCCTTACAATGTTTGAAACGTCTTCCACAAGCTCTCTGTGGCTGTCAAGCGCCACGAGGAACATTCTCATAAGGTTCAGTGACATATAGACAGTTGCCGCCGACAGCAAAATGCTTATAACGTTCGCCGCCATTGCCGCAGGGGAGAGAAGCTTCAATAGAAGCTGACATACCACCGCAAGAGCGCACATAGCGGAAGAAGTGTAAGCAGGCTTTTTAAGATGTGCGAAAGCGTCAGTGCGTTCTTCCGCCTCAGCCGTTCCCACCGCGAAAAATAAAAAGCCTACAAGCTTTATAACGTAATTAGAAGTCCAGCCTGCGTTTAGCATGAAAAGCATGAAAAACGAGCCGACCATAAAGAAATTCATTGTTTAAGACCCTTTCGTAGCTGATTATACCTATTTATTATATCTCATTTATATACCCTTGTCAACCGAAAACGCCTTGTTTTCACCTTTTGTACACAAAGCGTCAGCCCTGTATTCCGTAGGTGACACACCCTTTGTCTTGTGGAATATCCTTGAAAAATAAAGGCTGTCATTATACCCTACCGACCTTGCCACAGCCGACACAGGAAGCTCAGTTTCTTCCAGCAAACGGCAGGCGGCGTTCACACGGAAATCAGTTATATACTGTGCAGGAGAAAGCCCCTCGTATTCCATAAAAGCTCGATATAGCGTGGCACGGCTCACGCCAACGAAATCGGTGGCATTCTCGACCCCTATCCCAAGGGTGTAGTTGTGTGCAATGTAGTTTTTCGCCTTTGTGACATATCCCTTTGCGGTGCTCCCTGAACGGCTTTGACTTCCCGAGCGTTCCATAAGAATGCCCAGTGTGATGTAAAGCTGACCTGTCATTTTCACAAGGTCTGAGCTTCTGTTTCCGCTAAGACGATAAATGCGTTCAAGACTGTCTTTAAGCTCGCTTCCAAAGTCTGCGGAGATAACGGGACACTCTCTTGTGAAGCCTGCACGATCAAGGATAAATTCAGCGTCAGAGCCGTTGAAGCCTGCCCAGTAGTATTCCCATGGGTCGTTCTTGTCGGCAGTGTATGTTATAACAGTGTATGGGTAAATGAGAAAAGTGTCCCCTGCGCTAAGGTGATACTCTCCCTGCGGCGTTTTGTATACGCCCTTGCCGCTTATGATGTGGTGGATAAGATAATGGTCACGAACACCGCTTCCCCAACTGTGAAGCCCCTGACATTTTTCATAGCCCACGTTGTATACTGACAGCGAAAGTGCGTCCGTCTGGTCTGATTTAAAGGAATGGCGGTCTGTATTCATTCTGTGTGTTCCTTTCTGTGAGATGGTCTGTTATAGATATAATAGCATATTTTTATTCTCTTTGCAACAAAAATCCATGTGTTTGAAACAAAAATGGTATTGCAAAAACGTGAAAATATGGTATAATGTAAGTGTAAGAAAAAACCTGACATATTTGGGAGGTAAAGAATATGGCAAAAATACTCGTTACAGGCGGAGCAGGATTTATTGGCAGCCACACCTGCGTTGAGCTTCTTGAAGCAGGCTATGAAGTAGTTATAGTTGATAACTTTTCAAACTCAAAGCCGGAGGCTCTTAACAGAATAAAGAAGATAACAGGCAAGGACTTTGTTTTTTATGAGGCAGATCTTCTTGACCTTGCGGCGCTCGAAAAGATATTTGAAGAAAACAAGATCGACGCTGTTATACATTTTGCAGGTCTTAAAGCAGTTGGCGAATCTGTTCAGAAGCCTGTTGAATATTACCATAACAACATTACAGGCACTCTCATGCTTATCAAGGCAATGAGAAAATACGGCTGTAAGAAGATAGTTTTCTCATCTTCCGCAACAGTTTACGGCCCTGTAAACAAAGCTCCATATACGGAGGATATGCCTACATCAGCAACAAACCCTTATGGCTATACAAAGGTAATGATAGAGCAGATACTGAGAGATGTTTATGTTTCCGACAACGATTGGTCAGTTTCGCTTCTGAGATACTTCAACCCTATCGGCGCACATAGGAGTGGACTTATCGGAGAAGACCCTAACGGTATACCAAACAATCTGCTTCCTTACATCTGTCAGGTAGCAGTAGGAAAGCTTGAAAAGCTCGGTGTGTTTGGTGACGATTACGATACTCCTGACGGAACAGGTGTAAGAGATTATATCCACGTTGTTGACCTTGCTAAGGGTCACCTTTGCGCAGTCAAGTATGTAATGGAAAACAAGGGCGTTGAAGCTGTAAACCTCGGCACAGGAAAAGGTTCAAGCGTTTATGACGTTCTTCACAGCTTTGAAAAAGCCTGCGGAAAGAAGCTCCCATATGTGGTAAAACCAAGACGTGCAGGCGATATCGCAACCTGCTATGCTGATACAGCAAAGGCTAAGAAGGTCTTTGGCTGGGAAGCACAGTATGGTCTTGATGAAATGACAGCAGACAGCTGGAACTTCATTAAGAATAATCCTAACGGACTTTAATACATAAGCATAGAACATAATAATTTTCCTAGGCAGGGACACACTAATGTGTGTCTCTGTTTTTTATCCATTGACAAAATTATAATTTTGTGCTACAATGTAATACAAGAGGAGGTGCTTACAATGAATGTATCAGTAAGACTTAACGATGAGGACACAAAGCTTATAAAAGCCTATGCAGATATGTACGGAATAACTGTTTCTGAGCTAATAAGAAAGTCTGTATTGGAACGTATAGAGGACGAGTTTGACTTGAAACTCTATAATGAAGCCATAGAGGAATACAAGAAAAATCCTGTAAGCTATTCCCTTGACGAGGTTGAGAAAGAGCTTGGCTTATGAAATACAGGGTAGAACTTACGGAAAGAGCCAAAAAGACTATCAAGAAGCTTGATAAATACACGGCGAAAATGATATTGAGTTGGCTCAGAAAAAATCTTGAGGGTTGTGAAGACCCCAGAAGTCACGGCAAAGGGCTTACCGCCAATAGGAGTGGTCAGTGGCGATATCGAATAGGCGATTACCGCCTTATTGCAGATATCCAAGACGATAAAGTTCTGATATTGGTACTGGAGATAGGTCACAGGCGTGATATCTATGAAAGATAATGATGTCAAAGGCGGCGTTGTAAAAAAAACAGCGCTCAAAGAGCCGAGATTTTCTGCTTTTGGGAAATCTCGACTCTTTTTTATGCCAGATCGCAAAAATAACTATTTTGGC
>NZ_QTXU01000015.1:0-73933 GCF_003461785.1 Ruminococcus sp. AM43-6 | reverse complement strand
GTAAATCATATAACACCTCACATCGTCATTCCCATATCGGGTTCTTCGGTCATGTCCTCGGTCTGACTGCTGTTCATTTTTTACTTGATCACCTCCAGTCGTTTTAGATTCCCTTTTTATAGTATTTTTGTTATCGAGCCTCCTTTGAAACAAAAAAAGGCCGCTTTGTCGTTTATCGCATTTCGTGATATTTGACAAAACAGCCTTCTAAACTTTGTGAATGTTTTTTTATAAAAAAACGGCAAGCCGGGAGCGAAATCTGCTCAAAGCTTGCCGTTTTATTTGACAATATTCATTTGTCGAGGGTTCGAACCCTTCCGGTCGGTGAAAATCATGAAAAAGCATCCATGGTTTTTACCTTGAATTTTTCAGCTGAAAAGCATGAAAAAAGCCCGTAAATACGGGCTTTTAAGGGTGAGCATCCATTTAGTCTCACCAATATGGTTGCGGGAGCTGGATTTGAACCAACGACCTTCGGGTTATGAGCCCGACGAGCTACCGAACTGCTCCATCCCGCGATATTTTATTGTTTTTTTACTGCTCTCTCTTGAGTGCTTATTTATTATATCACAAATGAATGTGAATGTCAATACCTTTTTTGCAATTTTTTTATTTTGACTGAAAACTCTTGACTATTGTATCCAAATCGGGTATAATATATACGATATCGGGGTGTGGCGCAGATTGGTAGCGCGCTACCTTGGGGTGGTAGAGGTCGTCGGTTCAAATCCGGTCACTCCGACCAATATGTAAAAAACGGCTTTCCGCTATTGTGGAGAGCCGTTTTTTAGTTGTCAAAATATTTTAACACAAAAAAAGCTCCGACAGCAAATCGGAGCTTTTGGTTTTATATTACATCTTTGCAAGCTTTGCAAATTCTGCTTTCAGTGCAGGATAGATCTCTGTGTAAAGCTTGTAGTATTTCTCATACTCAGGTACTCGCTCTGCTTCAGGCTGCTGTACCTTGTCGGTCTTTACTACTGATTTACAAGCTTCCGGTACTGATGAGTAAATGCCTGCGCCTGTTGCTGCAAGAAGTGCTACGCCAAGGGCTGGACCTTCTTTCGATGAAGCTGTTTTTACAGGGCAGTTGTAAAGATCTGCGAGCATTGATCTCCACAGCGGTGAGCTTCCGCCGCCTCCGCAAGCCATCATGTCGGACACGTTGATATCCATTTCTCTGAATACCTCAACGCAATCTCTCAGGGAGTATGATACGCCCTCCATTACTGCTCTCAGCATATCACGCTTTGTGTGCATTGCGGAAAGTCCGAAGAATACTCCTCTTGCGTCAGGGTCAAGATGCGGCGTTCTTTCGCCCATGAGATATGGCAGATAGAGAAGTCTGTTTGCACCAACAGGCACTTTCTCTGCTTCCTTATCCATGAGATAATATTCGTCCACGCCCATGCACTTTGCTGTTTCTTTCTCTGCATTGCAGAAATTATCCCTAAACCATTTCAGCGAAAGTCCTGCGCCTTGTGTAACACCCATAACGTGCCATGCGTTCGGCACTGCTGCGCAGCAGGTGTGAACTCTGCCCTTTGGGTCGATAGAGATAGAAGAAGTGTGTGCGAATACAACGCCTGATGTTCCGATAGTTGTGAACGCCTTGCCGTCCTCTGCAACGCCTGTTCCGATAGCCGCAGCGGCATTGTCGCCTGCTCCGCCTACTACTATAGTACCCTCTTTAAGTCCTGTAAGCTCAGCCATTTTCTTTGTGACCTTGCCTGTTACCTCGCATGACTCGTAAACCTTGCCCAGCATTGACATATCAATGCCAAGCGTATCGCAGACTTCCTTTGACCAGCAGCGGTTTGGCACGTCAAGAAGCTGCATACCGCTGGCGTCGGAAACCTCTGTTGCATATTCGCCAGTGAGGATAAATCTCAGATAGTCCTTTGGAAGAAGAATGTGTCTGCACTTTTCATATATATCAGGCTCGTTGTTCTTTACCCACAGAATTTTCGCAGCCGTCCAGCCTGTGAGGGCAGGGTTTGCTGTTATCTTGATGAGCTTTTCTCTGCCTAGCTTTTCATTCATTTCTTCAACTTCTGCGGCTGTTCTCTGATCGCACCAGATTATGGACTTCCTAAGAACGTTGTTGTCCTTATCCAGCATAACAAGTCCGTGCATCTGACCTGAGATACCAACGCCTGCAACGTCCTCTTTATTTACGCCGCTTTTGGTCATAACAGCCTTGATAGTGTTTATCATTGCGTTTGCCCAGTCAGCAGGATCCTGTTCTGCATAGCCGTTTTTAGGCTGATACATAGGATATTCAATAGTTACAGAAGAAATAACAGTGCCCTTTTCGTCGAAAAGCACCGTCTTAGTGCCGCTTGTGCCGCAGTCTACGCCGATTACATAAGCCATAGTTTTTTACTCCTTTATAATATGTATAGTATCATTTGTTTTTGCTAAAACGATTACATTAATTATACAATATTTCTCTCTGAAATGCAATACCCATAAAACGTTTTCGCAAAATTTATCTGCACATAAAAAAAGGACGGTGGGGCTACCGTCCTATAAGTTTGTTGAAAGACCTAGCGAACTTGTTGGCGGGACGTCGTGTCTGCGTTATTGGCAGGGTACGGTCTTATACCGCCATTTTAAGTCTAGTCTGCTTTCTCAAGCACAAAGAATGTGCTGTTGTTTTCGCTTTTCATTTCTTTTATAGCCCAGCCTGCCGCGATCAGACTGTTGAGCTTTTCAACTCGCTGAAATCTGTCCATATCCGGGGCTTTTCCATCATGGGCTTTGTCCTCATTTCTTGAAACATAAAATATCTTTTGCATATATATCCTCTTTCCCTGAGAGTGACAATTGTTCCCCGATTTTTTTACAACTGTCGCATTCTATTGATTACATTATACTACACAAATATGGAGATTTCAAGGAATACCAAAAATTTTAACCTCTTTTTAACGCTTTAGTATTATTCTGATTTTTCATGCTTTTCAGTGCTTATTATATATAACGACATAGGTAAGGTGTAAAAATGCACGTTTTCAGGGCTGTTTTATGTGCTGATATGTACAAAAACTTATGACGAGTGAGTATTTTTATATGACAGCCCTTGACTTTTTTTTATAAAAGGCATATAATAATATTATTAATTTATATATTTATAGTCTTTATAAATAATGAAACTAAGAAACTAATTTATATGGAGGGTTTAACAATGGGTAGAGTATATAACTTCAGCGCAGGTCCTGCTGTACTCCCTGAGGAAGTGCTTAAGGAAGCTGCCGATGAAATGCTCGATTATAAGGGCACAGGTATGAGCGTAATGGAGATGAGCCACCGTTCCAAGGCGTTCGATGACATCATCAAGGAAGCTGAAAAGGACATCAGAGATCTTATGGGTATCCCTGATAACTATAAGGTGCTGTTCCTTCAGGGCGGTGCTTCTCAGCAGTTCTCAGCCGTTCCTATGAACCTTATGAAGAACAAGAAAGCGGCTTACATAATCACAGGTCAGTGGGCTAAGAAGGCTTATCAGGAGGCTCAGAAATACGGCGAGGCTGTTGCTGTGGCTTCTTCTGCTGACAAGACTTTCTCTTATATCCCTGACTGTTCAGATCTGGATATCCCAGAGGACGCTGACTATGTTTATATCTGCGAAAACAATACTATCTATGGTACAAAGTACAAGACTCTGCCTAACACAAAGGGTCACACACTTGTTGCAGACGTTTCTTCCTGCTTCCTGTCTGAGCCTGTTGACGTAACAAAGTACGGCGTTATTTACGGCGGCGTTCAGAAGAACGTTGGTCCTGCCGGCGTTGTTATTGCTATCATCAGAGAAGATCTTATCACTGACGATGTTCTCGAGGGAACACCTACAATGCTCAAGTGGAAAACTCAGGCTGACGCTGATTCTCTTTACAATACACCTCCTTGCTATGGCATCTACATCTGCGGCAAGGTATTCAAGTGGATAAAGAAAATGGGCGGTCTTGAGGCTATGAAGGCTCACAACGAGAAGAAGGCTAAGATACTCTATGATTATCTTGACCAGAGCAAGCTTTTCAAGGGCACTGTTGTTCCTGAGGACAGATCTCTTATGAACGTTCCATTCGTAACAGGCGACGCTGAGCTTGACAAGAAGTTCGTTGCTGAGGCTACAGCAGCAGGCTTTGTAAACCTCAAGGGTCACAGAACTGTTGGCGGTATGAGAGCTTCTATCTACAACGCAATGCCTATCGAGGGCGTTGAAAAGCTTGTTGAGTTCATGAAGAAGTTCGAGGCTGAGAACGCATAAGCGTAACCTTATTATAAGAGAGGGTAATTTACAATGTATGAGATAAAGACATTAAATAAGATCGCTACCTGCGGTACTGATATCTTTGACAAGGCTAAATACACAGTAAGCGACAATGCTGAAAATCCTACCGCTATAATGGTACGTTCAGCAAAGATGCACGATATGGAAATGCCTGAGAGCCTGCTTGCTATTGCAAGAGCAGGTGCTGGCGTAAACAATATTCCGGTTGAGAAGTGTGCAGAGCAGGGAATCGTTGTATTCAACACACCTGGCGCAAACTCAAACGCTGTTAAGGAGCTTGCTATTTGTGCGCTTCTTCTTGCTTCAAGAAAGATAACAGAGGCTGCTGCATGGGCTGCTTCACTTAAGGGCACTCCTGACGCTCCTAAGACAGTTGAGGGCGGCAAGTCTAAGTTCGCAGGTCCTGAGATACTGGGCAAGACTCTTGGCGTAATCGGTCTTGGTGCTATCGGCGGAAAGATCGCAAACGCAGCCGTTGCACTTGGCATGGACGTTATCGGCTATGACCCATTCCTTTCTGTAAACGCAGCTATCCAGCTTGAGCCTGCTGTAAAGGTAACTGCTGATATCAACGATATTTACAAGAACAGCGACTATATCACTATCCACGTTCCTTATACACCTGACACAAAGAACACTATCGACGAAGCTCAGATAGCAATGATGAAGGACGGCGTTCGTCTTATCAACCTTGCAAGAGGCGAGCTTATCAACAGTGCGGCTGTTGTAAAGGCTATCAAGGACGGCAAGGTTGCAAAGTATGTAACAGACTTTGCAGATGATGTTGTTCTTGGCGAGGAGAATGTTATCGTTCTGCCTCACCTTGGCGCTTCCACACCTGAGTCTGAGGACAACTGCGCAACAATGGCGGCTCACGAGCTTATCGACTATATTGAGAAGGGAACTATCAAGAATTCTGTAAACTTCCCTAATGCAGAGCTTGCTAAAACAGGCGACCACCTTGTTTGCGTGCTTCACAAGAACGTTCCTGCACTTATTGCACAGATCACATCTGTTGTATCTGACAAGGGCGCAAATATCGAGAACCTTGTAAACAAGTCTAAGAAAGACTGGGCTTACACAATGCTCGATGTTACAGGCGACGTTGACGCTGACGCTTTCAAGGCTATAGAGGGCGTTGTTGGCGTAAGAGTTCTTTAATTGTTGATAAAAGAAATTTTATATGCAGCAATGAGGCTGCCCACGGACGGATTGCGTCTTGGGCAGCCTTTTTTGATACAAAAAGCTATAATTTAAGTGAAAAATGGAGGAATTTAAAATGGACAAACTTATAACAGCAATTTTATTTATCGGAATACCAATGGCATTGACTCAGCTTATTTATAGGATAATTGACCGCAAGGGTAACAAGACCGCAAAGCTTGCTGAGCGTTTTCCTGTGCTTGTGAAAAGAAAGTTTCTTGTGCAGATAGGCGGAGCAATGGCGTTCGTTATCGTGTTCGGGCTTATCTCGCTTCTGCTTGACCTGCCTATCAAGGTGTTTTTCATTGTGTGCGGAGTTGTAGTGGGCGTGATAAACGGCATGGCGGTCACGCTTATGTACAGAGATTGATCAGTTGCAACGTGGCAACTGGGGCAAAAGAAAAGCTGTCAGATCTGACAGCTTTTTTTGTATGCTTATTTCTTTCTGAATACCACGAGCTTGCTGATGACATAGTTAAGTATCAGCACAACAACGTTTGCCACTATCTTTGTTACCCAATAGTTGAAGCTGAGAAGCGAGTAGCCAAGCCACATCATGAACATTTCTACGAGAAGAGTGAATATCCTGCCGCCGTAAAATGAAGCCGCTTCGGAGATTATCGCCTTTTTGCCCTCTGCTTCAGACTCGAATACCCATATTCTGTTGGTTATGTATGCGAATGTTACCGCACATATCCATGATATGACGGTGCTTGTGGTGGAAACACCGCCCTTGCCTATGCCTGCCTGCTCCAAAAGTACTTTTGAGATGCCTGCGGTCACAAAGCTCACTGCGGTGGTGAGTACGCCGAAAAACAGATACAAAAGCATTTCCTTGTTTTTGACGTAAAAGGGTCTGAACCAACCGAATATCTTCCAGTCCATTATTTTGTCGAAAATGTCCTTATCTTTCTTTGCCATTTCTGTTATCTCCTTTTGTGCATATGAATATTATGAACACAAAGAATATTATAACTCTTTTACATCGTTTTTTCAATAATACTGTTGCAATTGGTTAAAAAATATGTTATGATAACTATATGTAGTCAGTTTTCATGACTGCCTTTAGTGCTATTTTTATAACTAGGGCAGCAAATTTATACTCTGACCTGAAAGGATAATTTTATTTTATGAAAGTTGTTATCATCGCTGTGCTTCTTATGCTGTCTGCTATTTGTTCTGCAACGGAGACAGCGTTTTCTTCATGCAACAGGATAAGGCTAAAAAAACTTGCAGACGACGGAAACAAGTCTGCAAAGAAGGCAATGAACATATGCGATAATTTTGACAAGGCACTCACTGCTATACTTGTAGGAAACAACGTGGTGAACATTTCTTCATCTTCTATTGCAACGGTGCTTTTTACGGAGAAGTTCGGCAAGGGAAGCGTGGGTCTGGCTACTGTAGTCATGACGGTGCTTGTGCTTATTTTTGGTGAGATCTTGCCTAAGAGCCTTGCAAAGGAAAATTCTGAGCGGTTTTCTATTCTTATGGCGGCTCCGCTTTCCGCATTCATGTTCATCATCACACCTATTACGGCTATCTTTATGGGCATAAAAAGCGGTGTTTCAAAGATTGTGGGCAACAAGAACAGCGAGCCGTCTGTTACTGAGGAAGAGCTTAAATATATCATAGACGAGATTCAGGACGAGGGCGTACTTGAAGAGCAGGAGTCGGAGCTTGTGCGTTCGGCACTGGATTTTGACGAGATAACCATAAGCGAGATACTTGTGCCTAGAGTAAATATCGAGGGTGTTGAGCTTCATGAGGATATGGAGAGCATAAAAAAACGCTTTGTGCAGACAAAGTTTTCAAGGCTTCCTGTGTATGACAAGGATATAGACCACATTGTGGGACTTATCCACCAGGCTGACTTTTTTGAAATGTATCTCAAGGGCAAGACGGACATAAGCCTTATAATGAACAAGCCACTTTACATAACTGAAAACCGCAAGATATCTGAGATCTTGAAGCAGATGCAGCGCAAAAAGGTGCATATGGCGGTGGTGCTTGACCAATATGGCGGCACGGAGGGCATTTGTACTCTTGAGGATATCATAGAGGAGCTTGTGGGCGAGATATATGATGAAAGCGACGAGGAGGATACCTCCCTTGTGAAAATAAGCGACGGTGTTTACGAAGCGTCGGCGGAGCTTTCGGTATCGGATTTTCTTGAGAGGATAGGACTGCCGGAGGACACTATCGAAACCGAAAGAACATCTCTCGGTGGCTGGATAATGGATATGCTTGACAGACTTCCTGAGCAGAATGAAGTTATAAGCTGTCCGCCTTTTGAGATGACAGTGAAAATGGAGGACGAGCAGAAAATAGACAGGATACGCTTCAAGATATCCGAAGAGGAGCTTGAAAGCAAGAAGGCGGAGGAAGAAAATGCCTAAGCAGATAAAGAAAGAGCAGATAAAAAAGTCAGAGCTTTTATACAGAAAATGGTCTGTTGCAGGGCTTGCGGCAGCGGCTGTGTTCATGGGGTGTATGGCTGGGCTTATGAGCATGATAGTGAAAACCGAGGGGGCAAAAGTGCCAACGATAGTGCTTTTTGCGGCGTTCATTATCTACACGGCAGTGTCGGTGGTATGTGCGGTGCTTGGAGTGAAAAGCTATGTAAAGGACGACTGCGGAGTGTGTCTTTTTCAGGGTATAGTGCATATTTACAGCGTTATAGCCTGCGTAATGAATGTGAGAATGGCATTTATAATACTGTTCTCAGCGTTAGGCTCGCAATCGGGGGTAGATACCCTTATAGGAAGCCAATCGCAGAACGAATTTATACAAAGTCAGTATGCAAGCTGGATATGTCTTGCTGTTGCTACTCTGTTCTCAGTGATACTTGGTATTTTGGCGGTAGTATGGCTTGTGAAAAATAAAAAGAACTGATAAATCGGCTTTGCGTAGGGGCGACCTTGGGTCGCCCGTTATTTTGTATGTTTCACAGCATACAGGTCTTAGAAAATCATATAGTAAGGAAGAAGAAAAATAATGTTTTTGCTTATACTTGTAGTTGTATGCTACACAATATGTTCCCTTAGTGACAAGTACGCTGTTTCAACGGCAAAATTCAACGGCGACGAGCTTGGATTCTTAATGGCGGCGGCAACGGCTGTTTTCATGGCTTGCTGTCTGCCTTTCCTCGACAGGACTATCACATTTAGCTGGCAATCCTTTGCAGCGATAGGTCTGCTGTGCTTGTCGAAGATCCTTGAATTTAAGCTTTCGGCTATTATCCTTGATGAAATATCAGCCTTTGAGCTTAAGGCTTGGCTTGGTATCACCCTTTTCATGTCCTATGCAACGGATATTTTTCTTGGTGAAAAGCCGAGCATTTTCAAGTTCCTTTTTATCGTGCTTACTGTTGCAGGACTTGTTTTTATCGCAAAATCAGGCAGAACGGACAGCGGCAATATAAATTACCGCAGGATCGTTCTTCCGCTGGTGTTTTATCTTTTGGCAAGATACGGCTACGGCATAGTTGTAAGAGCGTCGGAGAATTACATATCCTCGACTATGGCGCTGTTCTTTGCGCTTATACTTATGGCTATCATACTTCTGCCAAGGGCGAAGCCTTTGGAGATATTCAAGAAAAATCAAAAGGGCGCATGGGTGGTTGTGCTTACAAAGATTCCGAATGTGGCAGGTCTGCTTGCGGAGAACGCGGTTATTGCTGTGAGCCTTGCGAGTGCGTCATTTATCCAGCCTATGATACTGTGTTCGCTGTTTGTTATAGCGCTCATAAGAAAAGAGCCTATCACAAAGCTGAGATTTATCGGCAGCGTTATTTGTATGGCGGGCATAATAGGATTTCAAATATGTTAAAAAACAAAACGTCGGACGTTTTCAAATTCGTCCGACGTTTTGTTGTCTGAAAGCTTACAGAAAGAAAGTGAGCGACCAGAGGTCGCCCCTACATTTTGATGTTGTATTTATCTTTCGGTATTGTACATTGCGGCAAACCAGTAATCTTCTTCAAGATAGCTTGTGTCTTTCTTGCCCCATGTAATTTTTATTTTCACAAGACAGCCGTCAATATCCTCTTTTGGAAGCTCCAGCTTTTTGGACTCCTTGGCAAGCACCTTTCCGTCATAGCTGTAGACAGTGTAAAGCACATTCCCGAGCCTGTCCCCTGTGGCTTCTACGGACATAGGGGTTTTAAGGGTAACATTGCCGTCTTTATCTACATCCGCCTTTATATTAAATGACGGTACAGAGGAGAGCAGATCTTCAAAGCTCTTTTCAGCGGAAAGGCTCTCGCTCTTGCCATTGCAGTATCGTGTCTTTTCAGTGCCGGGAAGCTCATATTTGCTTCCGTCACAGGTCAGCACAACTGAACCTTTCTCCACCTTCGGGGTTATATTTATCACAAGGGCGCAAGCCAAAAAGATAACGGCAGTAAGCAGGCCTACAAGTATTTTCCTTTTCATTATTATCACCAATGCTATTATAGCACCTTTTGGAATAATAATCAAGGGCAGTGTTTGAAAATGAGATCAAGCAAATGAGTTGCGAATTTACAATAAAACATATAAAAAACTATTGACAAAATCAAAAATATAGGTTATAATAACTTCATAGTAAAAGAGAGTAGCTGGCGGAGAGATCCGTTTATGTTTGCGTCAGTACGTTCCGATGAGGGACCGCTGCATATCTAAACGGCGAGACTTTTATTGATTAAATTGCCACAGGCGCAGTTTACCCAATAAACGTCTTGCCGATTTTTTATGCGTTTATTTTTCTGAGCCTATGAAAAAAGGAGGCTTTGAAGGGTATATCGGCAGCGACTACAGGAAAAAATAAAAAAGGTGGTATTTTATGAAGCAGTATCAGAAAAAACTTGACCAGCTTTACACTGAGTTTTCATCAGGTGAAAATGGTCTTTCAACCGAGCAGGCAGTGAAAAACTGCGAAAAGTTCGGACGAAATGTTATCACGGAAGGCAAGAAAAAGTCCATTCCTATGATTTTTTTAGAGCAGTATAAGGACTTTCTTGTGCTTATACTCATTATTGCTGCGATAGTTTCAGCTTTCATGAAAGACGTTGAGAGTTGTGCGGTAATACTCGTTGTTATCACAATGAACGCTATTTTGGGTACAGTCCAGACCGTCAAGGCTGAAAAGTCACTGACGAACCTTAAAAAGCTTTCTGCACCGACGGCTAAGGCGCTTCGTAACGGCGAAAAGGTAATTATCCCATCTGAGGAGATCGCAGTGGGCGACATTCTTCTTATCGAGGCAGGCGACCAGATATGTGCAGACGGACGACTCGTAGAGTGCGCTTCTGTTCAGGTGAACGAGTCGGCACTCACAGGCGAGAGCGTTAATATCGACAAGGATATGAGCGATATAGAGGGCGAAAAGCCTCTTGCTGAACGTGCTAACATGGTTTATTCAGGCTCTTTTGTCACATACGGCAGAGGAAAAATGCTTGTCACTGAGGTGGGTATGGACACTGAGGTGGGCAAGATAGCTTCACTTATCCAAAACGCATCAGAGAGAAAAACGCCTCTCCAGAACACGCTTGACGAGTTCGGCAAAAAGCTTTCTATAGCTATCCTTATCGTTTGTGCAGTAGTGTTCGGACTTAGTGTGCTTCGTGGCGGCAAGCTTATGGATTCGTTCATGTTCGCTATCGCACTTGCTGTTGCGGCTATTCCTGAGGCTCTCAGCTCTATCGTTACTATTGTGCTTTCTTTCGGCACACAGAAAATGTCAAAGGAAAACGCTATCATAAGAAAGCTTCAAGCTGTTGAGGGCTTGGGCAGCGTTTCTGTAATATGCTCTGACAAGACCGGTACTCTTACTCAGAACAAGATGACGGTCAGAAAAATAATGGTAGACGGCAGGATAATCGACACTGACGCTGTTGATCTTGACGATGAAAAGGTCAAGACTATGACAAGAGCCATGATCCTTTGCAACGATTCAAGCTGTAAGGACGGCGTTGAGATAGGCGACCCTACAGAAACGGCTCTTATCAATTTTGGCACAAAGCTTGGCATTGACACTGACAAGGTGAGGGAAGATCTCCCTAGAATTTCTGAGATACCATTTGATTCAGACAGAAAGCTTATGTCAACTCTGCACGTTATCGACGGCGAGAAGGTGCTTTATGTAAAGGGTGCGGCTGACGTTCTTATAAACAGGATAACTTCAAGCGACGAAGAAAAGGCTGTTATAACTCAGCGTGTGGCAGAGCTTTCGGAAAAAGGTCTGCGTATACTTGCATTTGCAGAGAAAAAATTCGACAAGGATACCGTATGTCCAGAGGACGAGGACGGATTGGAGTTTGTCGGTCTTATTGCTATGATGGATCCTCCTAGAGAGGAATCAAAGGCGGCTGTTGCGGAATGCCGCAAGGCAGGCATAAAGCCAGTCATGATAACAGGCGACCATATCGTTACGGCTTCGGCTATTGCCCGTGAGATAGGTATTCTTGACGACAACTCAAAGGCTGTTGAGGGTCACGAGCTTGACGCTTATTCAGACGAAGAGCTTGTTGACTTTGTAAAGGACAAGGCTGTTTACGCTCGTGTTACACCTGAGCATAAAATAAGGATCGTAAAGGCTTGGCAGGCAAACGGCTGTATAGTTTCCATGACAGGCGACGGAGTGAACGACGCACCTGCGTTAAAGCAGGCTGATGTGGGCGTTGCAATGGGCATCACAGGAACTGAGGTTTCAAAGGACGCTGCCTCAATGGTGCTTGCAGACGATAACTTTGCAACTATAGTCAAGGCCATAAGAAACGGCAGAAACATTTACGAGAACATTAAAAAGGCTATACTCTTCCTGCTTTCGGGCAACTTTGCGGCAATTCTTGTGGTGCTTTTCAACTCACTGCTTGGACTTCCTGTTCCGTTTGCGGCAATACATTTGCTGTTTATTAATCTGCTTACAGACTCGCTTCCTGCTATCGGTTTGGGTCTTGAACCTCACTCCGAAGAGGTCATGAAACGCAAGCCAAGAAACGCAAATGAATCTATACTCACACGTCCTTTCCTGGGCGAGATCGCATTGTATGGCGTAGTTATAGCGATAGCAGTAGCTTTGGCTTTCCTTATGGGAAACAAGACAAGCGCAGCTCTTGGTATGACAATGGCATTCGCGGTGCTTTGCTCTGCAAGATTGTTCCACGGATTCTCCTGCAAGAAAAAAGGTCCTGTTATCTTCTCAAAGGACTTTTTCAACAACAAGTTCGGTCTTATGGCGTTCGGTCTTGGAATGGTATTTTTAAACTCCGTTCTGCTCGTTCCACCGCTTAAAGGACTTTTCAAGATAGCAGACATGACAGGTATGCAGTTTGCATGGATATACATTCTAAGCTTTGGCTCTATGCTCGTTATCCAGCTTATAAAGGCGATATTCTTTACAAAGTCTGAGAAGTAAGGTCAAGAACATGACACATGGTCAATAAATGGGACGTCGAGGACGCTGCCCCCATACAATTTGTATAAAAAAACCGCTCTTCGTGATGTCACGGGGAGCGGTTTTGTTTTACATATCTTCGCTGTTCACCCAAACCCCGTCCTCTTTATGAAGTATCCTCTGATTTTCAGATCCTCTGAATTTCAGGGAGATGTTTTTCTTTTCGAGAACAAATTCGCCGTCAACGAGGTAGTCGATAAGGCTCAGCATTTCGTCTGTGTACTGTGTTCTGTATGGGGACTTTGAGCCTGCAAGCAGGTCTGTTTCAAGGGTACAGCCTGTGTAGCACCACACGTCCTTGTCGGGAAGTTCTGTTTTCACACGGCGGAGAAGCTTTGTCAGCTCAGGCTGGTTCTCAGGTTCCATAGGCTCGCCGCCAAGGAGCGTAAGTCCTTTTATATAGCCCTTTGAGAGGGCGTTAATTATCTCGTCTGCGGTGGTATCTGTGAAAGGCTTGCCGTAGTCAAAGTTCCAAGTGTCAGGCTGAAAACAGCCCTTGCAGTGGTGTCTGCAGCCTGATACGAACAGCGTGACCCTCACTCCTGAGCCATTGGCGATATCGGTTTTCTTTATCTCACAATAATTCATTTTCCGCTCCTTTCATACATACAACGCAGGGCAATACGATTTTGTATTGCCCCGATAGTCATATGCTGTTTGCTGTTTTATGTCAGTAATAATGTTCATTATTTTCGGATTTTGCAGTTTTGAGTTTTTGAGTTTTCCTTGCTATAATGTTCATTTTTTTGACGAGTTTTGATTTTTAAACTTTTGAGTTTTAACGGCTATAATGTTCAAAATTTTGCGATTTTGGCTGAAAAAATTTTTGGGTTTTATTGTATTGTAATTTTACAATGGGTGTTTATTTTGATTTTAAAATGGAACAAACAGGGCTGTTTTTGTCCCGATTTTATTAGTTTTTTTGAATTTAAAATGGAACATTCGTTATTTTATTACAAGTATACACAAAATATTTTGAATTTAAAATGGAACAAGTTTAATTTTTTATGAAGTTGCGATATTTTATTTTGAATTTAAAATGGAACATACTTTATATTAGGGTTCATCTTCATCAGTGAATCTTGTTGAACCACCAACACCGAAAAACTTTTCAAAGAAAGCTTTCAACTTATCGATAACACTTTGTTTCTTTACTGCTCTATTTCCACCACCAAAGCGAGATACAGGAGGCATAAGCTTATCAATGTCTGTTCCTGTTGTTTTGATCTCACCATCACGGAATGCATTTTCTATAAATTTTCGTGTTTCAGGTTCTTTCAGCTTTTCGTCTTTAATGATTTGAACAAGTTCTTCTTCACGTCTATCTACAACGTAGTCGTGCCATTCTGACATAATATCTTCTACATCATTTATACCAGCAATAAAGGTTTCAATAAGAGCTTTTTTGCTACGAAGCTCGGGGCTTGCATCAATGGCTTTCTTGATTGAAACAAGTACCTCTTTATCTTCACAGTGACTATCGTGATATTTCTTGACAAGTATAAGAATATAATCTATATTGATCTCTATCTGTTTGATAAGTTCAACTTCAAATACAATGTCATCAATAATGTCTGTGCTTTCACCTCGGCTGCGTCTTTCATTCCATTCATCTCGTAGGTCTTGGTATCTGCCTAAATAATCTTGCAGATCACGTTCATTGATCAATTCTTTATCTGCAAATTCGTCAAAAGCAGACAAAAGGTTTCTCATACGAAGAATAGCACCAAAGAGAGAAATAAAATCTCGCTGATTTTGTTCGCCTATGATCTGTGGTTCTATAAGTGGAAACTTTGATGTAAGCTCATCGACCATATCAATATAGCCAGGGTGTGGCTTGCCGTCAATACCCTCATAGCCATAATAATAATCTTTGAATCCTTTCATAAGTACGATACCGCCTGCATTTTTATCTCCGAAAAGTGATATAGCAGTATCAACACGCTTCTGAAGATTTCTAAAGCACACAATATTACCGAAGGTCTTAATTGAGTTAAGGATTCGGTTGGTTCTTGAAAATGCCTGAATTAGTCCGTGCATTTTCAAATTCTTATCAACCCATAATGTATTCAAAGTTGTGGCATCAAAGCCTGTAAGGAACATATTTGCGACAATGAGTAAATCAAGTTCCTTGTTCTTCATACGAAGAGAAACATCTTTATAATAGTTCTGGAACTTATCACTATCCGTTGAGTAGTTCGTATGGAACATTTCATTATAGTCTTTTATGGCTGATTCAAGGAAGTCTCTTGAGGATTGGTCAAGTGCGGATGTATCTTCTGAATTCTCTTCAGCAAGAATACCACTTGTATTCTCGTCATATTCAGCTTCATTTGCACCATAGCTATAAATAGTAGCAATACGGAGTTGCTTTGTAGGGTCAGCTGACATTTGTTTCTTAAATTCTTGATAATATAATTTTGCCATAGGCACAGACGCAACTGCAAAAATAGAATTAAAACCGCTTATACGTTGCTTTTGTTTTATCTCCTCTACTGTGCCATTTTTGCTGGATGCAACTTCTGATATGTTGGTAAGTGCATTGTAGATATAGGTTTTATCGCCACGATAGGTCTTTCTATCAAAATTGTCAAGAATATACTTTGTGACAAGACTTATTCTTTCAGGCGCCATCATAGCCTTTTCACGGGCAATGTCCCACACCTGTTCGTCATCAATATCTTCACCCATATCCATTGTTTTTACATAATCAACTCTGAATGGTAGGACATTTTTATCATTGATAGCATCAACGATCGTATATGTATGGAGTTGGTCGCCAAAAGTCTGCTCAGTTGTGAAGAACTGTGGCTTGCGAACACTTCCTGTGTTGGCAGGAAAGATAGGTGTTCCAGTGAATCCAAATAGGTGATATTTCTTGAAGCTTTTTACAATGGCAGCGTGCATATCACCAAACTGGCTTCTGTGGCACTCATCGAAGATTATAACAACGTGTTTATTATATACGTCGTGGTCTTTGTTTTTCTTGATAAACGTTGCAAGTTTCTGAATGGTGGTTATAATAATATGAGCATTAATATCTTCCAACTGTTTTTTCAGAATAGCGGTAGAGGTATTGCTGTTAGCTGCGCCTTTTTCAAAACGGTCATATTCTTTCATCGTTTGATAGTCAAGATCCTTACGGTCAACTACGAACAGCACTTTATCAATATAGGGGAGAGATGAAGCTAATCTTGCTGTTTTAAATGATGTAAGCGTCTTTCCAGAACCTGTTGTATGCCATATATAACCGCCACCAGCGATCGTGCCATATTTTTTGTAGTTGTTAGCGATCTCGATTCGGTTAAGAATACGTTCTGTTGCGGTTATTTGATAAGGTCGCATTACCATAAGCATATTTTCTGATGTAAATATGCAGTACTTAGTAATGATATTCAAGATCGTATGTTTAGCAAAGAATGTTCTTGTAAAGTCAATCAGGTCGGGAATGACACGATTATTTGCATCTGCCCAGAAAGAAGTAAACTCGAAACTATTGCTGGTTTTACCTTTCTTTGCGGAATTCTTATTTGCATCTTTTATTGCATTGAATCGAGTGCTGTTAGAATAATATTTGGTATTTGTTCCGTTTGAGATAACGAAAATCTGCGTATATTCAAACAGACCACTCCCTGCCCAGAAGCTGTCACGCTGGTATCGGTTTATCTGATTGAACGCCTCACGGATAGCTACACCTCTGCGTTTTAACTCAACGTGGACAAGTGGCAAGCCATTTACAAGGATAGTGACATCATAACGATTGTCGTGTTTTGCACCCTCGGCTGTACCGATGACATACTGATTTATGACCTGCAAAAAGTTATTGTGGATATTCTTCTTGTCAATAATAGTAATATTCTTTGTGCTTCCGTCATCACGCTTTAAGTTCTTGATATTATCTTCTTGTATCGTTCGTGTCTTTTCAACGATACCCTCGTTTTGATTTGCTATTGAATCCTTGAAAAATCTTTCCCATTCGTTTTCAGTAAAATGATAGTCATTGAGCTTTTCAAGCTGAGTACGCAGGTTTGCGATAAGATCTTTTTCATGATGAATTTTAAGATATTCATAGCCCTGCTCTGTGAGCATATGGATAAATTCTTTTTCCAATGCTGCTTCAGATTGATAGTTGCTAGAACGTGTTTTTGCCGGCTCATACTCAGTAACAACGGTGTTTTCTGTTGTCTGTGCGACAATATTGAAATATGGCACAATAGCCGCCTCCTTTACTTAATTACTAAAAGCTGAGTAATTTATCTCTATAATATTCATATTGTTTTTGTCTTGCTTCGATCTCGGCAGGCAACCCTGATGAAATATCATTGCACAATGAATCGAACCTGTCGAGAATTGATACAATTCGTTCTTGCTCTTTCAAAGTTGGCAACATTATCTTAATATCACCTAATTTGACAGGCGTTACTTCGATTACTTTTGTACCATGTGCTAATCGTTTCTTCTGCTCAAAAAAAGAAGCAGAATGGAAGAAATAAGACATATATTTTGCATTTTGATTGTGGCTTATTATTGCTGTATGACCGCTGACAGCAATTTCTTCATTGCCGAGCCATGCAGTGCAAGAGCAAACGTCTTCTACATTCTCGCTTGTAACTGCCATAACGATGTCACCCGGTTTTGCAGTTTTTGACTTTGCAAATACGTCATTATTTACAAAAGTTAATGTTTTATCTGCATAAACACCAAAATGTGTGTACATTTGACCATAGTGAATACAAGGTTTTCCTGTTTTTACAAAGTCTTTTTTCTGAAAATTACCGCCACGACTAATTGTAGCAATATCTTTCAGCTTAACTGGTGCATACCCAAACACATACTGCCACAGCTTGATCAATCCGCTGTGCCACTCATCTCTCTCTCTCTCTCTCTCTCTCTCTCTCTCTCTACGTTAACAAAATATGAATTGTCGAAAGACAGAAGTGCGTCACGATAAAATTCATATTGTTTTTGTCTTGCTTCGATTTCGGCAGGCAAGCCTATATTTAGGTCGGAGCAGATTTTTTCAAAGTTGTCGAGGATATTGGCGATTTTGTCCTGTACTTTTTTATCTGGAACTGCAATCATCACATTATTCAATTTAGAAACAGATAAGCCTGGTTGAGCACCCGCAGTTTTATACTGATTTAAATTTGCGTGAGTTAATACATGAAAAAGATATCTGCTATTAAAATACCCCTTATCAGTAACAACAACAGCATGTTCTGTAGCATAATACTTGCCAGTTGCGTAACATACATTACCACACTGTGCTCCTTGTCTTCCGATAATTGATTTATCACCTTTTTGATTTGATTTTCCTACATAGCCTCTAAGTCCATTTGCACCATAACAAGGGATGGTTTCTTGATTAGTTTCAATATCAGAGATTTCTGAAGCTTTGATTGCTTTTCCTGCTTGTAAATCACAGACTTTTCCCAATTGAAATAATGGAATATCACTTGCAAAAGACAGAAGTTTATCCCTATAATACTCATACTGTTTTTTTCTCGCTTGCAGCTCCGCTTGCAGCTCCGCTTTAAGCGATGTGAAGTTGTCAAGTATTCGGACAATTTCACGTTGTATCTCCAACGGAGGTACTGGGACTAAGAATTTCTTGAATTTGTCTAATGATACAGCTGGTAGAGTACTTCCACCTTTTGTGTTCTTTTTACATAATTCATCTATAATATCCGAATAATAAAATAAAAATCTAATATCTAAGAATGAACTGACATCTTCTTTTATGTGAATATGGGTTAGCTGCTGATTACAAATAAAAGGAACAGTGATTAATGCGTGTTCTCCTATTGTAGCTGTTGTAGCAAAAATAATTGAGTATGCGGGAAACCCTTTCCCTTTAACGCCAGCTAAATTAACGTGCTGAATGGAATCTGATAGTTCTTTTCCATTAGCTCTAATATCTTCCATTCTGAGCCAAGGAAAATCACCATTATCCCAATATTCAGATATTTTCTTAGAAGGCGTATAACCATTTTGTACTTCACATAATTCTTCAATCGTTTTATATTCCACTCCATTGGGACATAACTCCTGAATCAGTTCTTCTAATCTGCTCATCGCATCATCTCCATTATTTGTTCATGTGAATAATCCTCAACTTGTTTCCGAAGTATATATTCTTCACTTGTTGTATATGTATCATCATATTTCGTCTTTGCAATTGGAGAAAAATAATAGCCATAGCCTTCCAATACCGGATTAAAATCACTTGTAACTGCACAAGTCACCTTTGCTGTGTTTTTTCCTTTATAATCACCTAAACGTAATGTTACTTCACGAAGCGAAAGTTTTTTAAACCCTTGTTCAAAAAATAAAAAGCAAATGCCTCCTACCTTGGCTTCTGAATAATAAGCAAGACAATCTGGTTTTTCACGTCCTATTTTATCAATAAACTCCTTTTCGTTACTGGTCAATTCTTCATGGTTACCAACTTTTTTCAAAATCTTATCAAAACCAAAATGAATACCGTCGATTATCCGAATATTTTCAGCCGGATAAACTGTAGGGATAAAACTGCTCCCATCGTCATATGCCCAAAATGTCAAATAATTATTACCTGATCCCCACTTTTTTATTTCAGCTCTTGCCGTTTGTGGACTGTCTGCCCAATATGACAGTTTTTGTCCTGGAAAGAGATTTGAATACCTATTATCCTTTCTGCTTAATCTTAGATTTCCGCTATGAAGTTCACTTACTGTTTTTCCATAATAACTATCGTTAAATTCAAGGCATCTAAAAAAATCAAAATCATGTGATTCTATTATCGGCAATTCTTGATGTTTCCATATATCCATTCCCCAATATTGATTTGGAAAAAGTTCTCCCATAATTACACCTCGATTTCTGCAATGATCTTGTCGATTTCATCACGAAGCACCTGTTCACGAGCAACTATCTCTTTGATCTCAGCATTAAGCTTGACAATATCGATCTTTTCTCTTGTGTCTTCAGCCTCAACATATGTTGAAACCGAAAGATTATAGTCATTTTCCTTGACCTCATCATAATCGGCAAGATGCGAAAAATGCGTTATCTCGCTGCGTTCAGCAAAGCAGCCAACGATCTTGTTTATGTTTTCTGGAGTAAGCTTATTATTGTTCGTAACCTTGATACATTCATTTGTAGCGTCAATAAATAAGGTCTTGCTGTCTGTTTTACATTTTTTCAGCACCATAATGCAGGTGGCAATAGAAGTGCCAAAGAAAAGATTTGCAGGAAGTTGTATTATACAGTCAACAAAGTTATTGTCTATCAAGTATTTTCGGATCTTCTGCTCAGCACCGCCACGATACATAATTCCAGGGAAGCATACGATCGCAGCCGTTCCGTTAGATGCTAGCCAGGAAAGGCTGTGCATAATAAACGCAAGGTCTGCTTTGCTCTTTGGTGCAAGCACACCTGCGGGGGCAAAACGTGGGTCGTTTATGAGCAGCGGATTGTCATCGCCAGCCCATTTTATTGAGTAAGGTGGATTAGAAACTATCAGTTCAAACGGCTCATCGTCCCAATGTGCAGGTGCGATAAGAGTATCTTCGCAAGCAATATCAAATTTGTCAAAACCAATATCGTGTAAAAACATATTGATACGACAAAGGTTGTATGTTGTGATATTTATTTCTTGACCATAAAAGCCGTTGCGTATCTTATCTTTTCCAAGTACCTTTTCCGCCTTTAAAAGAAGCGAACCACTTCCGCAGGCTGGATCATATACCTTATTTATCTCAGTTTTGCCGACTGTACCAAGACGAGTAAGAAGTTCTGATACATCGGCAGGAGTGAAGAATTCACCACCGGATTTTCCTGCGTTGGAAGCATACATAGTCATAAGATATTCATAAGCATCACCAAATGCATCTATATCGTGATCTTTGACGTCACCTAGGTTCATATCTGCCACGCCGTCAAGAAGCTTACAAAGCTTTTCGTTTCTCTTTGCAACTGTTGAGCCAAGCTTGTTGCTGTTTACATCAAAGTCATCAAACAGACCTGCAAAGTCTGATTCCGATTCGCTGCCTTTTGCAGATTCTTCAATGTGACGGAATACTCTTTCAAGCGTTTCATTTAGGTTTTCATCATTTTTCGCTGCTGATCTTACATTACAGAAGAGTTCTGACGGAAGAATAAAGAAACCTTTTTCTTCGACAAGACCCTGTCTTGCTTCTTCTGCATCATCGTCAGACATCTGTGCATAATCAAAGTCAGCATTTCCTGCTTCGATTTCACCTGAGTTAATATAGTTAGTAATGTTTTCAGAAATATATCTGTAAAACATAGTGCCTAGGACATAGTTTTTAAAGTCCCATCCATCTACTGCACCACGAAGTTCATCAGCAATTGCCCATATAGCACGATGAAGTTCATCACGTTCCTGTTCTTTTTTTGTATCAACTGTCATTGTAATTTCTCCAATTAATTTAAATATTTTGTACAAGTAGTTTTACTACATTATACCACTTATTCTTTCAAAAAGCTATACATTTACAAAAAATATTTTGAGCAGATAACTGTCTGGTCAAAGTTATCCGCTCAAAAATTATTACAGCCTATTAAAACTTCATATTTATATCGCAAAGCTTCTTGTAGCGTTCTTCACTTAGCTTTCCTATGTTGTAGTTCCTTCTTTGCAGTACCACCCAAACGCCAAGTTTTTCACCCTCAAAAATAGTTCGTTTTGTTATATCTGAACTCCCGTTATTTTGTTGTATATATCTTTTATATTGTTCGTATCTTCTTTCCCATTCTGCAGCTAATGGATCAAGTGTTATTCCTAATGATACAAGAGCGTCTTCTTGTGATCGAGTCAGTTTACCCGCCTTATATTTGTCTCTCTGCGATTGCAACCAATTGCCTAGAAAGACACCTTTATAGTGATCACGCTTTGGTATATTGGCAGTGCCACATTCCTCTTTGTATTCACAGAGTAAGGCATACCCTTTTTCCCAAGAATCGTTTGCTTTTTTTACGATCAATGAATTACAGGCGTTGCACCTCTGACCGTCAAGGAATGCCGACGGCTTGTATTCTTGTATTCCACCGCATTTGTTATGCTTTATTGCAATCTTAGTCCTTTGATCAACGAATTCACCTAAAACTGTGTAGTCATCCCCGACTAGATCATATACTCTTTCGGTGTATAGCTCAGTTGTCATATTTTTAGGGCGGCATACTCGACAACTCGGATATTTTATGAATTTATGGAATCTGCAACTGAATACATGTCCACAAGCCTTGCTTCGCATAGTTATTTTTGAAGACTCACTATCATAGCTAATAAATTCATAGTCTTCAAATTCTTCAAGCTTTTGCCTTACATCCCATTCATTTAACAGACTTTCACATATACACCTAACATGGTCGAATATGAATTTACGTGGTTTTATCTGTATTGTTTCACCACAGATTTTATGATGTATCTTTGATTTTATATTTAATGATCTAAATGGCTCTAGTGGCTCATAATTCCCTTTGCCAGCAAAGTCTATCAGTTTTTTGTACCTTTCTTCTATTGGTTTATTAGCATCACAATAAGTACAGCCCCATCCCTCTGTGAGTGATGTAGATGTTGCATAGAAGTTTTTGCCGCACTCTGCACAGTAGTATTTTTGTATAATAGGCGGAGCATTTTCAAACCGATGTATGATTTCCTGCACATTTGGAAATAGGTACATTAAAAGTGGGAGCATTGATCTAGCACTTGTACTCTGAGTACTGATAATACTTACAAGCAAGAAGTTTTTAAGATCTGCATCAAACAAAGTTACAAGTTTTGAGTCATTAAATGCAGAGATAAAATCTTCATACCCATTTGTTGCTTTATGTCCAAGTTCTTTTAACTTGTTGTATATCATATGTTTTAGATCAGCTATATTGCAGTTTGTATTTGAATTAAAAAGAGCTTGAGCATAGTCGGTGTATTCATTTTCTATAGCTATGTCTTTGATCTCTAGCTCTGTATAATGGGATAAGTCATATTCAAATTCGTGACCCTTGATGCCAGTATACTTATACAATGGGGCCTTGTGTTTGTGACAGGTACATACGCCTGAAAGTTGATGAGCCCTGTGTATATATGGTTCTCCAAATATTTCAATGTCATTTTCTATGCATTGTGGGCATATGTGTATTTCCCTTATCATCGTATTTACCGGAGCATTTAGCGGATCAGGCTTTCTAAACATATTGTTTACATATCGTGTTTGTTGTCCTACAGAGAAAAACATAGCCTCAAAAGGAAATATTGACATAGATAAGAACATTTCTTTGAGATCCTTTTGAATGAAAAAACTCTCGTTAAGACATAATAGTCCATATCGAATGTCATATTCCAGAGAGCCAATTTTGGAGTTGAATTTATTAAGATATGAGTCTGCAAAAGTTGTTATCGGCAAACCATTTTTCTTTGCCAGACGATGTATCCAGGAATACATTAATTCATCAGGATAAGGGTTTCTGTATACAGGAATAACAGGCATTTATTTGTCCTCTTTATCTATGCCAAGAAAGTTCTGCATTTGAATTACGCTTGGAGTGTTCTTTTTATGCAGATCTGATCTTGTGTGTTGCTGTTTTGTAAGCTGTTCTATTACCAATTTGCTTATTTCTCTTTCGGCCTTTCCAACTGATGATTTTTTCCTTATTACCTTTTTGAAAGCGTCTTCTATTTGTGTTGGCGTGTATTCATCATAGATAGCGGTGATGTTTGCCACAACATTTTTTATTTGTACCTTTTCCTCACTGCTGTTATTATTTAATATTTTCTCGGCTTCTTTGAGCTGTTTGGCTTCATCTTCTATTTTATCAAGCTCAAGCTTTGCATTTTCCTTTATTTCTTGCATAAGATAATCGCTAAAGTCAGAATCAAGATTTTCCAATACATCACGAAGTCCTGCGAAATGTTTGTTTGTTACAGCATATATATACTTGCTGTTTATTTCAGGCTTTTTCTTTCTGTTTAAAAAATCAATATTCATATATATGTAAATGCTGATAAGCTGGTCTACGATTCCCTTTGTAACATCATACAAAGCGTCTGTTATCTCCTCTGAAACTGTAACAGGTTTATCAAACCATTGGTATCGGAAAAGTTCGTTTACAAGAAAGTAAAAGAAATTTCTGTCCGTACAATACAATACATATTCCCATTAATGACATTGCCGACTCTTCGAGCTGTTCTGAGTGTTTTAAACATTTTGGCTTTTGCGTCTTCTGTACCCACAACAGCTGTTGCGACCTTAGTTCTGTTTGAGAGTGTAAGCAGAGAATCGAAAGAGTTTTCTCGTGTGTGCGAAAAATCTATTAGCTGTATTTCGTCGAAAATGATGATTCCAATAGCGAACTTTTCTACATATTCACGGATACGCTCTGCTTTTGCGCCTAATGTCCTTATTTTCATTATCTCTGCGGAATATATGGGTTTGATATTTCCCAACGCTTTATCGATAGCGTCACCTATACCGTCATACAAGGCAGAAAAATTGCTGTTTGGGATACAGTTGACAACAAGATATGTTATCTGAGGAAAATACTCTCCGTTTTCTGTTGTGTGCATAATGACTTGCGGATAGTATGATACAAGCATTTGTATTGCGGAACTTTTGCCACAGCCTGAATATCCGATAAGAGAAAAGCCTGCGTCTGTGGAAGCACTTGAATCGCCTATCAAAATATTTGAGGCGGCGTATTCCTGGTTTTCCACGGAATAAGATACCTTATCATTGTCAGAATGAAGAATGTGACGTGATCTGTATGACGTTATCAAGGCATTGTAGAAAGAAAGCTCAAGCTCTGCATGAAATGGAAGCGGAAAGCGTATGCTCCTCAGAGATCTTATCTGAAGTATCTTATCAATGGTTGACATACTCTTTATCTTATCGTAATCAAAATCGGCCATAGTTTGGCTATATGACGATATGATGTTTCTCCCTGTTCTCGGATATGGTAGAGCTTCTATGTATGGATTGCCAGTGTCTATTGCTAGTTTGGCTTCAACATATCGTGCAGGAACTATCCGATGTTCGTTCAGATCGTAATCATCATACTGTGACACGCCTTCTTCACATGTTACATAATTATATTTTGCCATTCGTTATCTCCCCAAGTTTGACATCAGTTGTTGTCATAAAAGTCCTGCAAAGCTTCTTCAAAGCTTGCATAATCCCGATACTCGGTCACACCGTTTTCTTTTTGCTCATCTGCTGAAATGTTTTTGGACGTTTCATCTTTGTTTTCAAGTCTTGTGCTTATCTTGCCCTCATAAGATACTTTTTGCTTGTCGATCTCACGGGAGCTTCGTATGTCCGTTGTTCGTGAGTGAACGTTTTTCTTTGCTGACTTAACGATACTCTCGTTGTTTGCATACACGGCAGAGTCTATTTTTTCGTTGTCTATCCTGCCCTTAGCCTGCATTTTCTTTTTTGCACTATAATATTCTTCATATTGTTTCATTGTAAGTCCCTTATAGTCGCTGTTGCCTGTAATGAGGACGTTTAGTGGTATCTTTACCAGCTTGGAATTTCTGATGTAGTATATGGCACCCACATCACGCATATCCATTCTCACTTCAAATGGCATACACCTTGTGCCTGCGGCATACATCTCTGACATCAGCCGTTTATCGTTAGGTGCAAAGTACCACAAGCCTTTGTAGCTTATGCCTCGTTTTGATATCTTGGCTTTGATAGGCGTCATCAGGCTATAAAGGTATTGTTCAAGAACAGGTATCGGCTGCGGCATTCCATATTTTTTTGAGCCGTATTCCCACAATATCGCAGGAACAGGAGCTATGTTCTTTTCTATCATTTCTTTTGTGAGAGGGTATGTTTCAAGGTGCTGCTGATTATGTGCTAACACAAAGTTTATCACCATTCGGGTGTAATCGTGTATGGTGAGAGAGGCTTCTTTATGATGAAGAGAATCATATCTTTTCTCGATAAGTCCATGATTTTCGAGGTGAACATTCTGCTTGGCGTGCATTTGATGAAAGGCTTGCTCAACAACGCCCTTGAGAGAGCCTGACGCACCGCTGACTATTTGTTTTTCAATTCCGATCTCGTTGCATATTCTGTCAAACTCATAGCTTTTAAATTCGCTTCCACGGTCCACTCTTATTCTTTTTGGGATAATGCCTGACGGCCATAGCCTTTTGTCATTAAATTCAATACCGTATTTTTTACAATATTCCAGCTTATCGTCAGCTAGATTCAAAAACAGATTTGTTATGCCGAGAATAGAGTTATTGTCAAATGCAACTGACACCGCAAGTATTATCCTAGAATATACGTCTATCATAAAATACACGATAGGGCGGCCTATTGCCTGATCAGGGTCAAGCTCAGATACCAGAGAAACATCAGCCTCACAAGCGTCTATCTCTACCATATCCGCAGGTCCATAAACGTCTTTCAATGAATCGCTTATGAGAAGTCTTTTGTTGTTCCGCTGTTCAGCGGCAGAGGTTTTTATCAGATCTTTTTCTGCCTTTGTCAGGTGTTTTTGAGCGTAATAGTAAAACTGACCCAACGTTGGACGTTCTGACTCAGGCATAAGGATATATGATGATACTCCGTCAATGAGTTCTGTCATTGTGTAATATTTCATATTCATTTTTTGAAATGAATTGCGTAATGTCTTTTGTCTTCCAGACTTGTAATCTGCTAATGCTTCTTCAAATCTTGATAGTGTTTGTTCGTCTAAATATATATTTGATTCAACATATTTGGACTTCTGTCCCGGTTTATTTGTGTACTGATATGTTTTGCCTTTGTTGACGCCAAAACTCTTTTTGTCAAGCAGGGAATATGGTTTCATACCGCTTTGAAAGTATCTGGTACATAGCCTCCAAAAAGAGTTCTTCGCAATATCATATTTGTTCAAGAGCTCTTTTAATTCTGGTTTGTCATGTTTTCCATAGAGTCTTGCATATGACGGGCCATATATGTTTACAACTTCCTGTAAGAGCTTAAATTTGGTTTCAAACTTTTTTCTTGCTGATTTTGAAAGAACATTACTATCAAATATTATTGCATCTTCATCTTTTTCAATGATAATGCTTTCATCATTGATACTATCTGTTACCATTTCGATATCAAAAAAGGCTAATTCAAATTTTGATGTATCCATTAAACATAAGACCACAGTATCACCAAGGATAGAGATCACTCTATATCTAGTATGATTATATTTGTTAGATAAGATATTGCCCACGGCAAAAATTGGCTCATTCATTGCAGTATTCACCCCATATTTTATCCAGATCGTCATTGGTTAGAATGTTGTCTTCCATATCGCAGCTGATCTTTTTCGTGGCGATATTATGTCTTATGTTACTATATCTATCAAAAACACGGCTTTCGTCATAATATTCTGTGACAAGCCTTATATTTGACGCCAATATCGTGTTAACGTCCTCTTTAAAAAGCATATCAAACTCAATATTGTTGTGTTTCCAGTAGAGCTTTTCTATACAGAGAATTTCCAAGGTACGCTTGCTTAGGTCACGGTCGGGTTTCACAGAATATGCGTGCAGTTTATTATTTTTCTTTGTGACAAGGAAATCGGTTGTCATAATATGATCAGAATTTCCTGGGTGTTTAAAACCATATTTGTCAGCGATCTTGCGTGTGATATTTCGGTCAAGAGGGTATTGTTCCCGAATATCTATATTATTATCGTCCCAGCGGAGAATGTAGTACCATAAAGCTTCTGCCTGTGACAGGCAATGAACGCCACGTCCTGTTTTCCAATCCTTAATGACGGAAGTTGTCCCCAAGCTATTGAACTCATTGGTCATAACATATGGTTTATACGTTGCGCCCTCGCCGGATCCTTGTCCCCTTGCCAGTTTCGTTGCTCTGGATATACGTTTGCTCATATATTCACCCCACGAAAAAAAGAGCGGTCATGCGCAATGCATGATCGCTCTTCACTGTCGCACTAAAAGAAATCCATTTATATTTTTAAAATGACTTGTGCTATTCGATATTTTCTAACTAAATAATAACAAATCATGCATAAAAATATGATAACTTTTAGCGAATATTTTGTGAACTTTTAAATATATTCCATTTTAAATTCAAACTCGAGTTTGTGAATAATATATTAATGTTCCATTTTAAAATCAAAATCGTGTTTGTGAATTTTCTGTTAATGTTCCATTTTAAATTCGAATGTTCCATTTTAAATTCAAAATTCACAATGGGTTTTGTATCAAATCACAAATGCAAAACTCTCTCCTTTATCTCCTGAGTCCTGCCCTGATTCCAGAACTGCGTGCCGATGTAGCCGCAGGTGCGCCTTGCAACGTTCAGAGTGTTCTGATCTCTGTTACCGCAGTTCGGACACTCCCATACAAGCTTGCCGTCATCTTCTACTATCTTTATCTCACCGTCAAAACCGCACTTCTGACAGTAGTCGCTCTTTGTGTTAAGCTCGGCATACATGATGTTGTCGTAAATATGCTGCATAACTGCAAGGACAGCCTCTATGTTGTTCTGCATATTCGGCACTTCCACATAGCTGATAGCTCCTCCCGGTGAGAGAGCCTGGAACTGTGACTCAAAGGTGAGCTTGTCAAATGCGTCGATGTTCTCGGTAACATGGATATGATAGCTGTTTGTGATGTAGTTTCTGTCTGTTACACCCTCGATAACACCGAAACGCTTCTGCAAACATCTTGCAAATTTGTATGTTGTGGACTCCAATGGCGTGCCGTAAAGGCTGAAATCTATGTTTGTTTCTGCTCTCCACTTTGCGCAGGCGTCATTAAGGTGCTGCATAACTTCAAGTGCAAAAGGCGTTGCTGAAGGGTCTGTGTGTGACTTGCCCGTCATGTATCTTACGCATTCGCAAAGACCTGCATAGCCAAGTGATATGGTGGAATATCCGCCGAACAGGAGCTTGTCGATTGTTTCGCCCTTTTTAAGCCTTGCCAATGCACCGTTCTGCCAAAGGATAGGCGCAACGTCTGACGGAGTGCCTTTAAGTCTTTCGTGACGGAGCATAAGCGCACGTCTGCAAAGCTCAAGTCTTTCATCAAATATCTTCCAGAACTTATCCATATCCTTATATGACGAGCAGGCAACGTCCACAAGGTTTATTGTAACAACGCCCTGATTGAATCTGCCGTAATATTTAGGCTTGCCGTTTTCGTCAAGATATGTTGTAAGGAAGCTTCTGCAGCCCATGCAAGGGTAGCACTGACCATTGCCATTCTTGTCTACCTTAAGCTCTTTCATTTTCTTTTCGCTTATATAGTCAGGAACCATTCTCTTTGCGGTACACTTTGCAGCAAGCTTTGTAAGCTCCCAATATTTTGAGCCTTCTCTTATGTTGTCCTCTTCAAGGACATATATTAGCTTAGGGAACGCAGGTGTTATATAGACGCCCTTTTCGTTCTTTACGCCTTGGATACGCTGTCTGAGCATTTCCTCTATGATAGCCGCAAGGTCATCTCTTGTCTGCCCCTCCGGCACCTCGTCAAGGTACATGAAAACAGTAACGAAAGGTGCTTGACCATTTGTTGTCATAAGAGTGATGACCTGATACTGTATCATCTGAACGCCCTGAACTATCTCAGCCTTTACTCTCATTTCGGCTACCTTATTTATAGTATCCTCGTCGGTAGGGATATTAAGCTCTGCAAACTCTTTTTTTACCTCACGGCGGTATTTATCACGGGATATCTGAACGAACGGAGCAAGGTGGGAAAGTGTGATACTCTGTCCGCCATACTGTGAAGAAGCTATCTGAGCGATAGATTGTGTAGCGATATTGCAGGCTGTAGAGAAGCTGTGTGGCTTTTCTATCATGACCTCGCTTATGACAGTGCCGTTCTGGAGCATATCCTCAAGATTTACAAGACAGCAGTTGTGCATATGCTGAGCGAAATAATCGGCGTCGTGGAAATGTATCAGACCTTTTTCGTGAGCTTCAACTATATCGTCAGGAAGCAAAAATCTTCTTGTTATATCCTTGCTGACCTCGCCTGCCATATAATCCCTCTGAACTGAATTGACAGTAGGGTTCTTATTGGAATTTTCCTGCTTGACTTCCTCGTTCTCGAAGTTAAGAAGAGAAAGTATCTGCTTGTCAGTAGTATTAGCCTGTCTGACGATAGAACGCTCATAGCGGTAGGTGATATAATGCTTTGCCACTGTATACTTGCCGTGGCGCATGATATCGGCTTCCACCCAGTCCTGAATAGTTTCAACGTCCATAGCCCTATTCATTTCAGAGCATTTGTCCTCTATATTCTGTGCTATCTCTCCTATCTCTCCCTCAGAGAGCCTATCCTTTTCCTCTACAGTGATATTAGCTTTCGCAACGGCATTTTCTATCTTTTCCTTATCGAACGTATTCTCAGCGCCGCTTCTTTTTATTATCTTCACCTATACTCTTCCTTTCATTCTATCCTGCTCAACCACTATATATTGTGGTTGACTTATTTTATCACAACATAATATTGAACATTTACTATTATACCACAATCAGAATATAAGTCAAGGGCATAGAATGATAAATAATCTACAAAAATTCCGGTTAAAAACAGAGCAGTTTGCCGAAAAAGTATTACAAATGATTACAAACCCTTGATTGACAAAAAGTGTGAAAAATAATGGCATTTAAAGGGTGGATAAAGGTGTGAAGCTACAAGAAATGATGTGAATGTTTTGTAAAATAAATGGTAAAATTCAATTAACTTGTTGACAAGGGTGCTTGCATATGATATAATATTAGAGTTGAATGCGCCAGTAGCTCAGCTGGATAGAGTGACTGGCTACGAACCAGTAGGTCGGGGGTTCGAGTCCCTTCTGGCGCACCAATCATTTTCGATACTCACAAAGGAAAATCCACAGTGTATAAAAAGCGTGGACTTTCCTCAGCAAGTATCTTTAAGTATCCTTGCTGAGCATATATGAAAGCTTGTAGTAACAAGCTAGGATATGTTTTGTGACATTTGTTTCGTTTCGCTCTTAGACCTTGTCAAGGCAGCTGCACATTGTGGAGCTTGGGCGAATCATCTGATGTTAATCCATAGTGGCGTCGGCACATAGGCTTGCAGTTAGCTTAACTGTTACTGGCTGGCTCGTGTTCATGTTCTGAAATGTTAAGAATACCTGATCGGCGTGATTGAACAGTAACGAACGTCATGGCTCTAAGCGACTTAAAGACAACTCAATGTCTTGTTGTGCTTGTGTTTCACATCAGTTGACCTCATCTCAATCTTATTTGAGGACTTACGATATTCGATTTTCAAGCTGCATTTTGATGAGTTGAATCAGCAGCTAAAAGCAAAAAGAGCTTTCCAGATGTTTGACATCGTGAAAAGCCCTTGACAATCTATTTCCAACGTGCTATAATAGAGCACGAGGATAGCATTCTCTGAAAGCTCACAGTTGCCTCTTACATCTGTGCTGCTGGGCTTATAATCTCCTCCAAGAGTTTATAAGCCTTAGAGGGTGCAATTTTTTATGCCCTCTAAATTTCCTCTGTATATTAATTATACCACCATTTTGTCAATTTGTCAATACTTTTGCGGAAATTAATGGTGGGGAATATATATTTTATATATAAATGCAAAATGACCCCTAGTGTGTCACCGTGACACACTAGGGGCTCTTTTATACAAATTCTATTTTAAGTTTTTTGCCTAAAGCAGCGGCAAGTCTTTGAAGCGTTTTTATTGAAGGATTGGCATTCCCTGTTTCAATGTTGCTTATATCGCCTTGTGCAATTCCAGTAAGCTTTGAAAGCTCACTTTGTGTTATGCCGCTCTTTTTACGAGCGTCTATCAGTGTTTGAATTATTGTGAACTCAGGTTCAAGTGCGTCATATTCCGCTTTGAGCTTAGGATCTTTTAACTGTTCATCAAGAAAATCATTAAAATTTGTCATAGTGATCCTTTCGGCATAGAATTATATTTATAAGCCTTCTTATTTATTAATTCACATTGAGCTTATCCTTAAGAGCAGTCTGAAGAACTTGCGAAAAATTTATGCCGTTGGCAACAGCAAGTTCATTTAACCAGGAGGGAATGGTCAAAGTTTTCTTGACAGACTTTTCAAAGTGCTTTTTCGCATACTCATCAACATCGACGGTCACCATATTTACAAAAGCACTTTCATAATCGTTATATTCTGCATCGATGTCGATCTTATCCATATCAGGTGCAGCAGGAACTTCTTCTTTGCTGAGTTTTAACTCATACAAATAACCGGCAAGGCAATCAACTGCCATACTCATAGCTTGATTGATGTCATCGCCGCAAGTGGCAATTCCGAGAACAGGAAATATGACAGAATAGCCACCTTCTTTTTCTTTGTAAAAACAAGCCGGATACATTGATAACATATTTATACCACCTTTCATCGATAACAAGGCAAGGGCTTATTTAAGCCCTGCCTGTTTTAAAATTGCGTTTGCCGTTCCTTTTGGAATATCTCCTTTGTGGTTGGGAACAATGACGATTCCATTTTTACTCTTATGTTTATATTTGAAGTGAGAACCTCTTGCACCGTCATAATACCATCCAGCTTCTTTAAGTAGCCTATCCATTTCTTTGAACGTCATTCTATCACCACCATATATATTATATCACATTGCACGTATTTTGTCAACACGTATTAAAAACTAAGCCTCTTATCTAATGTGTCACGGTGACACATTCATATCTTTCATGTAATCTTCAATAGTGTTAGCAACGTTAAGCTTCTCTTGAAATGTTAAGTGAGTGTAGATATCGCTCGTCACTGCCAAACTGCTGTGTCCAAGCCATGCAGATACGGCTTTCATGGGAACGCCATGCTGAACGAGCAGGGAAGCGCAAGTGTGGCGAAGATCGTGAAAGCGGCATCTGAGGTGCATTTCGTTCATTAGTCTGATGTAACGGACAGAAAGTTCATCAGGCTGTATAAGAATGCCCTTGCTATCAACGCATATGTATTGTAAATATTGCCGTGAATAGCTGCTCCTGTTAGCTGCATAAGACAAGCACTGCTTGTGTTTGAGCCATTCCAAGTAGCTGTATACACTGTCAGGCAGCGGAAGCGTGCGGCGGCTTGACCTTGTTTTAGGCACGTCAGAAAATATAAGCATAGTTTTATGGTTTTTGACGCATTTGACCACAGTATGTTGAATACACATAGTGCGCTGCTCAAAATTGATATCCGACCAACGCAGCCCCAGAACTTCACTTCGCCTAAGCCCCATTGTTCCTGCTATAAACACAGGTGTGTAAATTGCAGTGTGTTTTATTTTGCTGAGAACAAGATCAAATTGATCGGTGCTAAGGAAATTTCCGCAGAACTTGTTACAGGAGGGGAGTTCTGCAAGAAGTGCGGCATTTTGGTCTGTCAATCCGTTCTTTACGGCAAATTTCAGCGCCATCTTGATGTTTGAATGATGTTTCCTGATGGTTGAGCCTGATAAGCCAGATTGAAGCTTTGTGAAATAATATTCTTCAAGCACTGCTGGCGTGAGTTGAGAAAGCATTGTACCCTTGCTGCGAAAATACGGCACAATGTGGTGATTGACCTGGGTGCAGTAAGCTTCATATGTGTTGGCTTTTACAGACATTTTTTTGTTGTGCAGCCACGTTTCAAGCAAATCGGCGAATAGAATTTCACTAGCTCTCTTTCGGTCTGCCAATTCGTCCTTTAACTGCTGATTTTCCCCTGCAAGCTGTATCACAAGTTTTTCAAGTTTTGTTTTTTCGTCAATTAGTTCTTCGATAGTCATAATGATCCCCTTTTTTGATATAATAAATTAATTATATTACAAAAACAGGCATTTTGACAGCTTGAATTGATATCTGTCTGAAAGAAAAAAGCGAATTTCACATAAAAAACAAATACTCATCAATAACTTTGATAATAACTAAGTATATAAACCAAAATCAATTATTTGATTTCAGACAGATAATCAAGAATGGGTCAGTTATAGACAGTTCATTTTACCCACTACCCCTTTTTAAGAAAAAAATCTCTAAAAGCCGCATTTTTTTCTTAAAACCTATTGACAAAGCCGAACTTTTGTTATACAATGAACTTGTGTTTTTAATGGGTGTGTTCATTGTAAAGCAATGAATGCTCTGCCTCCTGCTTGAGCGGCGGGGGGCTTTTTTTATTCTGCTGTGAGGAACATATATGCAGACAGTATATGTGTTGTCTGTAAAATCACCTACACGATTTCTGATTTTCTTCTTACGAATGAATTTGCCTTTTACAAGCTTTTCTATCGTCCTGAGAACGTCCTGACGGCTCATGCCAAGAAGCTTAGATAGATCATTATAGCTTTGGAAAAAACTCTTGTGCGAGCTGTCAGCCAGCTTACAGCACACTGCATAAACTCTGAATTCATTTCCATTCAATCTGCTCATAAGCTTTTTATCGATGGTAAAATATTTAGAAGCTGTAGATACGGCTTCAATAGTGTATGTATATGTGCCAAGCTTTCCGGGAGCATTTGTCTGGCGCTTCTGGGACTTGATAAACCCACTCTTGAGCAGTGAGCTTGCCGCACGCTTAACAGTGGATACCGAAAAGCCGCATAGTGACACAAGAGTTGTCTGCTTGACTGTGATCTCATAGCCAAGCAGATTTCTTTTTGTATTCTTGTGGATAAGACTATAGAATACACAGGCAAGCTTCAAGTCTGATGCCTGTGTAAAACGTGTAACAAAGCTGTTAGGTATTCGCATTTTTCAATTCCTCATTGTTAATGTATTGTTCCAGTGCCGCCCATTCATCGGCAACAAAATTGCTGCGTATATCAGGACGTTTCTGTATTTTCTTTATGTAGCCCCTTGCAGCGGCATAGTTTTTCTTTTCAATAAGGCTGCTAAGCTCATCTCCTGCAAGTCCATTGACCTTATAGAGCAGTGCAGATATATCTACATATGGGAGTTCGCTTTGAGAAGCAGGGAAGTTATCGGGGAGATAAAGCTCGTCTGTGCTTTCATCAAAGCCGTCCTCGTCATCCTGAAAGCCATTGTCAGAATAAGCCTGGGCAAATATTTTTCGTGCTTCATTATCACGAAATTCTTTTAGCTGTTGGATATGCTGCTGATACTCTATGACCTGACGCTGCGCCTGACTTGCCTGTTTTTCAAGATTCAATGCAGTCTTATACACAAGCTCAGAAACTGCTCCGCCTGCAGCTTTTATTTTCTCAATATCATTAAGCTGCATATAGTATTTGTTCATAGCACTTTCTGCATTATTTTTCAGCTTATCAAGTCTATATTGATTGCCTATAACGCCCAAACTGTCCCAAAGCTCATCATATGGGTAAAGCACAGCAGAGAGGTCTATGTTATGGTTTCTTATAGGCAGATTTTCTACAGGTATTCTTGGCGGCTTATTCTCGATAAGGTGATAAGGCGTGATATTAGTTCGTATTGGCTCACAGCGCATTTTCTTCACTATGGCAGTGCCGAACGGCAACTTTGAGAGCTGTGTTGTATCGAGCAGAGCCTTGCGGTCAACGTGTTCACCTTGGTGATCAATAAAGCCGTATAGGCTGCCGCTGAATGTAAGATAGTTTACGGTCTCGTTTCCTATCATTTCGGAAAACGCTTTGTTTGTGTTTCCGTTAAGAGAGAGTATGTATATCTGAATATTGCAAGCACCCTTTATGCCGTCCTCTTCTTTATCATACTTTTTGAGCTGACCATAGTCCTGCAGAAAAAGATTGAACAGAATATTAGCTCCTGGAGAAGCGTTCATTTTGCTGCTGAGGTCAGGAAGCTTTGTCATTTGACCAAACTCATCGTAGATATACTCTATTTTTCGTGGCAATTTTCCGCCCTGGTATTTTCTTGCCTGCTTTGCAAGGTACATAAAGGATTGGTCTGCAAACATTGAAGCTATTACATAACGTGATTTTTCTTCATACGGCACAAGCATATATATTATGCAAGGCTGATCTTCATTGATAAGGTCAGCAAAGTTTATTTCATTTTTAGATGTCAGCTTTTGAACACCCATATCCGTCATGAATATCTCAAGGTCTGCAGAGAGAACAGTGTATATTGAAGAACGTGTATCACCCTGGGAGAACTTTGACGTTGAATAGGATGTTCTTGCAAGACAGCCCACAGGCAGCGCATTGAACAGCTCATCGAGAGCATTGACCATTTTCTTATTGCCGCTTTCGTCCTCGATCACTGTATTGTATACGCCAAATTCAGTAAAGAATGTTGTTATGCTGTACATATTAACGTTTGACATATCACCTTTTTCATAGCCTTTATCAAGAAAATAGTATATCAGGGCGCTTAAAAGTGACCTTGCAGAGTCTGTCCATATTGCTTCACTTTGTACATCGTCTGTAAGACAGTGGGCAAACGAGCTGACAAGCTTAGAAGTTTGTGAAAGATCGTTGCTTCCGTTCCGTTTTGCAGCGAGATATTCGTCAATGATAAGTTGTAGAGGATTCCAACAATCAGATCGGTCCGTATCAATAAGATTAAGAGTGACTATCTTATATCCGTTATTTGCAAAATCTTCATATGTCAGTTCAAGCAACTCGCCTTTCATATCGTTTATGATAAGCGAGGGCTTATTTTTTGAGTTAGCCATAAGCCGCATACTTGGCAGCACATAGCATTCGCCTTTACCTGAACGAGGGGCGCCTACTATCATTGTGTTGTATGTACCAGTTTCAACATAGTACATACCATTGCTTTCACCAATGAGCATACCAGCTTGTTCTGCTGAATTGATATTATCCATAGGGACTGCCTGAAAGTGTTCAAGAAGCTCGTTATCTTCCATGAATTTATTATCGCCCTTGATGTCCTTGCTGTCATTCTTCATACGCCACAGAGTATGGAGCTTTACTGTTATACACAAGCCTACTACCATTGCCAGGATAATCTCAAAAATGAACATCATAAATCCTGGCGGAACAATGATGTTCCACGGCATAAAGTGCGTTTTTGAATAATCTGCACTGCCATTGACGGTGCTTATACTTCTCAATGACTTTATAACATAGATGAAAATGCTGTTAAAGATCACATATAGTATCGATGTAGCTATTGCAAATTGTTTTATTCTGACATTTCGGCGGTCTTTGTCTTTTTCAATAGGTGTTTTATTCACCGCATTTAAAATACGCATAGCAAAATCATAGATCCAGCCAAATACAAAAAGAATTTTTGCGATGATAAGATTTTTTATGTGCTTAAGTTTTTCAAGATCCATATTAGTTCCCCTTTATATGCTATGATATTGTTCTTTTGCTTTCGCCATTTCCTGCTCGATCTCAAATTCTCTCATAAGACGTGCGGTTTTTGCTTCTTCAGATTTAAGGGCGTTGCGCAGCATACTTGATGATTTATGAAGAAGTGTCCTCTGCGCCTGCATACAGCCTGCAAGTCTGAACTCAAATGGTATATCCGCTTTTTTACCGCTTATTATCTTTTTAGCAATGTCATTGCCTGAGCGTGCTGACTTTCTCAGCCATTGATATGCTGCTTTCTTTTGACCGTCACGAAGCAGCATTAAACCATAAGCGAGCTGTCCACTGTTGTTGCCGTTTAAAGCGCACTGACGGAAGCACTTTTCAGCCATTTCGTTTTTATTTTCAGACAGATACACTTTTCCAAGAATATACTGTGCATTTGGATCGTTGTATTCAAACGCAGAACGCTTAAGGTATTCTTTAGCTTTTGTATTATTGAATGAGCTATAATATTTGCCCAGAGTGTATATCGAAGGCTCAAAGTCCTTATCTGCGGCTGATGAAAGATAGCGTATCCCTTTTGAAACTTCTGTTGTTTTTTTGCTGTCAAGAAGAATTTTTCCTGCAGCATACATTCCAGGTATGCTATCTTTGTCAGCGGCATTCGTGAAATACTGCAATGCTTTTCGTCTGTTATTTTCAGACAGATACAGCTTGCCAAGGCGATAAGCTGCTATACCCATAGTATCGTCTTTGTGGTCGGCAGCTTGAAGAAGGTATTTCTCAGCCTGTGTATTATCGTTAAATTGCTCTTGATACAGTTTTCCGAGAGTGTATGCTGCATAGTAATTATCTTTTGCTGCTGAACGTTCTAAGTATGATGCCACCTTGTCATATCTCTCTTGTGAAAGATACAGCTTGCCAAGACTATATTCACACAATCCTGTTTTATCCTGTGCGTTTTCAGCACCCTTTATCAGAATTTTTTCAGCCTTTTGAAGATCTTTTTTGCTGTCGCTCTGATAGAGCTTACCGAGCATATATTGTGCTTTATAGTTATTGGAGTCCGCCGAGAGCAGCAGATATTTTTCAGCACATTCAAGGTCTATATCCGTTCCTTTGCCATTCAGATACATCATACCTATCTTGTAGCTGATAGTATCGTCATGGTTTTTAGTGAATACTTTCTCTAAACCTGTTAAAGCTTCAGCGTAAAAATCATGCGCACTTGATAGGTCTTTTTCTACTCCTTGTCCCAGTTCATAAGCTTGTCCTACGGCATAACTTGCGAACGGCATTCCGCCTTTGCTGCTTAGTGATCGCATATAATAGTCAAATGCTTTGGCATAGTCTGTTTCAACACCAGAGCCGTATTTGTATATGTTTCCGAGAGCAAAATAAGCATATTTATTTTCAGACAGCTTATAATGCTCTATGGCTGAGTTATAGTCTTGAGTAACTCCAAGACCATATTCATACATTTTACCTATGCGATAGTTGAGATAGGACTTTGTCCAATTATCACGTTTGTCATCACTCATGCTTACTATGGACAGCAGCTTGTGAAAATCCTCAAAGGCTTTGCTGTAATATTGCTGACTTAGTGTATCGCCGTCATTGGATTTTAGCATTTGGCTGTCATAAAGCTTGCCTATGTCATATGTTGCGAGAATATTTCCGCTTTTGCTTTCTATTGAGAGTATTTCAAAAGCTTTTTCGGGGTCTTTCTTTATGACTGCTGATTTGTTCTGTTCATTTCCGTACATATAGTCGAGGGCAAGATTATAGTTCTTGCTCCAATCTATGCGTAGACGTTCCACTGCCTGATCGCTTTTATCATTTTCAGACAGATACGCTTCAGGCTCTTGCGGAAAAATATCCGTGCTGTAGTCAGGAGCATTTGGTTCATACAACTCATCATAATTTCTTGAAGATAGGTACATTTCCAAATCATCAGGGATATCAGAGTTTTCTAAAGAGTCATAAGGCATAGCATCCTCTAAATCATCTTTTTTATTTTCAGACAGATACACTTTTGATTTCTGCGAGGAAATACCGTTGTTGTAGTCAGGCTCATTTTTCTCAGAAAAGCCTTCGCTTTCTTTTTCAGACAGATACGTTTTCTTTTTTGGAAAGTAAGAAGTATTATCAAGAGCTATATGGGATTGCAGATCCTCAGGTGGTTCAAAATTGACATTCTTTGTGTTGTAGTATTCACGGCAGATAGAAAGAAATGAGTTTCCTACTCTGGAGTAAAAACCTGACGGATCGTGAAGCTGATGTTCTTTATACTCAGCCCACCTTGAATTTTGTCCGTATCTGTTTCGGAACATTGCTTGTGTGCTGTCGAGCTTATGAAGATATGTGTCAAACATTATTTGCAAAGTTTGATTTTCTGATATGACAGATCTGATACAACTGTCAATCTCGTTTTTTGTCACATCATTTTGTTTTGCATACCACCACTGCTTGCCGCTGTTTTTTAGGTCATCAGGAAGCTTGTCGATAAGTGCGTTTATTTTTTGAATACTGCTTGCAAACTCGGACTTGATATGAGGTGCAAGCACGTTTCTTTGAAATTCAGTAAGGTTAGCAGCGGCGGCACTTTTGTCAATGAAGTGCGTCATTTCAGTTTTCAAAGCGTTGAAAGCTTTCTGCTCGATATCGTCTTGACCTTTGTTTTTGTATGTAATGCGTCTATCTTCAAGTCGGTGATATTCAAGAAGCTGATAATGGATATGTACATTACCTGTATTGACGTGAATGCTGCCGACCCAGTAGCAGTTACTTGCATCCAACTTTTCTGATTTGTCTATCATTTTGTTAATGCCTTTTCGTGCGGCTTCAATAAGTGCCTGGCGGTTGAGCTGACTGCCGACTATAAAATTATTCTGCCGCAGATATGCGTTATCAAATGAGATAACTCCTGCATATTTCGGACAGCCCTCAGAGCGGCTGACAGCTTCAAGCTGACGTATCTTGTCTATATCGGCAGGAGTCAGACTATCTTGTGTGCTTGTGAAAGCACCTAATGAGCGTTCAGCTTTTATGTTTTGAGCCTGACTTTTCTCGTTTGGTACAAATTCTGAATATACATACTCCATTTCGTTGGCGTGTTTGTTCGGCTCAAAAGCTTCAGGGCGGAGCATATAGTCCAGAAAATCGAATATCTTGTTGCCACCGTCACCGCTTATTCGCCACTTGTATACGAATTTGCATTTGTGAAATATTCCTGGTGTCATTATTAGTCACTCTGTTCGTCTTGCAGGGAGTCTGCACCCTTATCAACTGAGCGCTGATGTACGATGCTCTTGTAGTTGTCATTTGATCGTGACATGACGTCATGCGGTTCGCTGTCACTCAGACGCTTGTCGGCTGAGTGGAATTCCTGCACTTCGTAGAAGTGCAGAAGCGTATTAATTCCGTCACGCTCCTGATATATCATGCTGTTATTTTCTTTTGTGATCATTAGCAGCTTTTCAATATCATTTTCTATATTCGCCAAGCGATCAACGCTTGCGGTATGTTTTACTTTACTGTAAGTGCTGTCTATCAGAAATGCAAGACAATCACTGTAAGTTGAAAAGTCTTTTAGATTCTTTATCTCCACAAACTTTTGAAAATCCTGCTCGGAAAAAGAAAGCAGTTTATTGATAGGTTTGCTTTTCATTTTTTCATCCAACCTTTCCGTGTAGTTTGATTTTATTTTGTGATATCTAAGTTAGAGGTGTGGGTCAAGAGCATAAAGGCGTGACCCCCACGCCTTTTGGAAAGCTCGGTAGAACCGAGCTTTCAGATGGGGTACATTGACCCCCATCGGGTCTTTTTCTATATACGATTTATATACGATTTTTTGTATATATTTGTAATTTATATATTTTATATATATTGCAAATCAAAATTTATATATGATTTATATACGAAAACTTCCTCTATTTACTTCTTTATATACGAATTATATATTTTTTGTGCTACAATAATCTGTATATATTTCTATTATGTAAACAAAACAGGCTTATTTATGAATTTTCTTTGTCCGAAATTTCAAGTATCCTGAGAATTTCTTCATTTGTAATTGAGTTTTCTTCGGAATTTGTTATCGTTTCTGTAAGCAGATTTTCGATTTTTTCTGTTGTATTTATCATTTTTTGCGCTGCAATATACACATTATTTATAGTGGAATTTGCACCCTCTGAAAGGCGGTCAAGCTCCTGATTTACTAACGCACGAACGATAGGCGGAAGAATATTTACAACAAAATCATCACGGCTTTTTACATAGTCTGATATAATTTTGTTGTAAAGAGTGTTCTGAGAAATTCCTTCATCTTTTGCGATTTTGTCAATTTCATTTGCCACTTGTGTGGGAACATTGCGAATTTTAATATCCATTTTCAATTACTCTCCTTATATACTTCATTGTAGAAATCAGCTTCATCACCATATTTTTTTGCTATCTCTTTGCTGTTGCCCTTGAACACGTTAGGGAGAATTTGCGGTATGGTGTAAAGGAAAAAGCCTTGCTCAGGTGTCCACTTATTTAATTCAAAGTAATATGGTTTACGTCCTTCTTCTTTTATATATACAGCAGTGAAATTTTTGTCTGCAAACCTTATCTCTTCAATGCTGTTATATTGGAAGTGGTAATCCTCTTTTTTATCTTTATAGTAAGCAAGCTGCAGTTCATTTTCTGTAGCTTTTATGTGCAAAAAATGCTTAGGATACCGCACAAAAATCTTGCCTGTTATCATTGCGACAAACACAAAAAGTGCTGTCAGAAAATAAAAAATCAGTTCTGCTTTTGCAAAAAATGCAGATAAAAAATACATTGTCAATGCACAAAAAGATGATATCATCACGGCATATTTAAACTTTGTTAGCTGCTTTTTTAATACCTGAAATTCTTCATCTAATGAACCGTTATCTTCTCGTACCGGGTATTCAAAAAGAATATTCTCCAACGTTTTCACCTCACTTGTTCTGTGACGAAATGGTTATATCACTGCTGCATATCTTCACTGATTTGTCCGTAAAGGTCCTCAGTTCTCCCTTTGCAACTACTACACAGCCTTTGTGCAAATGATTTTTTGCAAAGGAGATCGTGCTTGCCTCGTTGGCATATACAGTGAAAACATCATTAAATCCTTGCTCTCCTTTTTTGACTTTTCTCGGTACGGCTATAAGAAATTCTATTGCATAGGCATTGATGATTTTTACTTCTGAAACCAAGAATCCTATGATTCTTATTTTATTTGACGAGTTGTTAAATAGCATTTTTATTACCTCTTTTCTATTCCTTGACGGTCACCATACAGCTTGCCTGCAAGCCCTTATCTTCTGTTACTGCGGATATGATAGCTTTGCCTTTTGCAACTGCTGTGACCCTTCCATTACTGTCGACTGTTGCTATGTCTGGACGGTTGCTTTCCCATTTTACGTTTTTATTTACGGCGTTATCGGGTTTGACTTCTGCACGAAGCTGAGTGTGCTCGCCTATCTTGATCTGAACGTCATTGTACTCAAATTCTGTTGTGAGTTTTATGGAATATACCCTTGCCTGTGTTGTGGTGGTTTCAGCTTGTGCAGGCTCATTATGTGTTGCTGCTGTGGTTTGCGGTGGTGCATATGCAGGCTCTTTATGTGTCGTGCCGGTGGTCTGCGGCGGCGCATATGCAGGCTCATTGTAATCCCTTGTTTCGGCAGGCTGCGTGTTTATTTCTGCTGTTGCAGGCTGTCGTTTCTCCGTGGTAGTCCTGCTCGTTTGAGATGCTTCGGCAGCCTTTTCACTCAGATCATGTGTGGTTGGTGCTGTAGCTTGTGTTGTCACTGCTACAGCTTGTTGGCTCGTGATTTTAGATGTTTCAGAGTTGTATAAACTGCTTGTTGTGTTCGCATTTGAGCTTTCCTCAGAGTACCCCGGAACTATTTTCACGGCGTGGGTCTGCATATCTTTTCTGTCTATAGTTACTCTAAGTGTGATAGTTTTCCCTTTTTCGGTGTGCGCCGGTATCTTCTCACCAAACTCGTCATATGCGTCATCATATTTTGTGTCAGGCATAGAAGTTTTAATAACCACACGCATTATTTTGAAATTCGACGGCGGATTTTTTACTATGATCTTTCTTGAATAATCGTCATACTTATTGCCTGCTGTGAACTTATGATCTGTAAGGTCGTCGTCAAAATTTACAGCCGTAACCTCAGGATATGTAGCTCCAGTGTCAGACCCTGAAAGGCGGCACTTTATGACAAATTCGCATACATTGTCGTAATACGCTGCGTCTGTCACCTTGATATTATAGCCGTTAAGTGACATTGTTTTGTTATAGCCGTTGCTTTTGCTTTTGTATGTAAGTGAGGCTATCCAACTGTTGGATGTGAGAAACAAAACAGCCAGAACAGCAGTAACAATAGTGAATATCTTATATATCTTACTGCTCGCTTTTGGACTTACTACTTTCATTTTGTCGCCTCCGTTCCAGCTGCCTGAAGAAGTTCTTTTATAAGATTATCAACCATTTGAATGATCACAGTGTCGATATATTGGCTTATGTGCTGTTCGATTTTTAGGTAAGAATATGTTTCTGCAAGAAAGCATTTTCTGAAATAATCAGCGTCCATTTTTCTCAGCATAAGACCGTATTCCTGCTTAGTGTGCTCATTATAATAATGAGAAAAGCAGTTGTGTATGATCTCGATCCTGTCCTGAGCATTGCCCATATACAATAGCTGTCTTGCTCCGACTATTCTTCTGCAATGGAGCTTATCTCTGTCCGAGTCCAACGACAAAAGCATTTGTCCCGGTTCAAATGCTGTGCTTTCTCTGAGCTCTGCATATGAAAAACGAGGAAAGGCTTGATGAAGAATTTCAATGCTTTCCGGCGATTGTTTGAGTATCATTTTGTACTGGACAAGTGAGAAAATAACCTTGATCGAGCCAGCTGCCGCAAGATTTCCGTCTGGGATAAAGTCAAGTATCGACTGCGTTGCGAACCATAGCCCTGCAAAATATTTTCGTGTACGGCGACATAGTTTTTCTATAAACTCCGTTACCTGAGGGTATTTTACGGAAATGAAACGGTGTGCTTCATCAATAAGGCACACAACGTTTCGCATATCCCATGGATTGATAACGTTTTGATTATATCCTATGTTTTTGCATATGGTAGCCCACATTATAGTGAGTATGTTGAACAACTGTGCGTTATAAACATTGTCAGCCATTTCACTGATGCTCTTAACATCGAAGATGATAAGATCGTTGCTTTTGACATCAATGTTCGTTGCCCCGTCAAACATACCGGCGTATGCGCCCTTGCCGCAAAGCTGCTTTATGTATACTTGTATATTGCAGTATGCGTCATATTTTCTTTTAGGCAGAGAATCCGTTTGTGACAGCTTTTCAGTGACTTTGTTGTTCACATCGGTAAAGCAGGGAAACTTATCAGGCTCTAAAAGTGTTATATCTGTTTCGGGGAAAATGCCCTTGTCAGATAGACATTCTGTCACAAGATCCATGAAGATCTCCATAGTGTACATATCTATTTCAGGTATATACATAGACATAAATGTGCGTATTCGTGACATCTCTGTGGCAAAATTCTCTCTTGCCTCGTCCTCAGGTGAGATCTCATCATCAACTCTTGCATCGACCACCTTGCATATTTGAAGGGGATTTATTTTTGAGCTGTTGTTGATTTTTATTGTCTGACCGCCGTAAACTTTAGCCATAGGCTGATATTCACTTTCGATATCGAGTACCATTACTTTATTGCCCAAAAGCAGCTGATCCTCAAGCATTGATTTGAAAGTAACTGATTTTCCGCCGCCCTTCAGACCGAACGCAAGCAGATCGAATGAGTTACGGTTCTTTGTCCTTTTAAACGTGTTTAGAATATTCAAACCGCCTGTTTCCGTGAATCCAAAGAAAAGTCCTGTATCATCGATATGTGACTGATAATAGAAAGGAAACTGCCTTGACAGTGTATCAAAAACAGGAAACGGTGTCTGAATAGTGTTGCTTTTATCATCGATAACAGAAAGAAACTCATGCTGTGTGGTATTTGTCGGTATATACGCAGACAGACCACTGAGCTGCAGCTCATGGATTAGCTCTTTTGAACGCTTGCTCAAGGAGCTAAGTGAGGCGTCTTTCAGAATGTACCTGAGCGTAACATAATATATCTGCTCATTGCCGTTTTTTATGTTCTGATAAATGATCTCAAGCTTTTGATACTCGGTATTTGTATCTATCTTATCGGCAGCATCTTGAATAATTCCTCCTCGTGACTCTAACTCACGCAGGGATGCACTTATCTCATCTATGACTTTATCCTTTTCAGATATGCTTATATCCCATACTATGGTATCATCAGATTGTATTACCATTTGAGCCAGCTTGAGGTCATCGATTTCCGCTGCATAATCATAAACAACTATCGTCTGTGCATATACATCATTTACTTTGTAGTAATTAGGTCGAAAAGTTATCTTCTCAGGTAAAATAATCTCATTCAGGCTGCCTTTTTCAGATAGCTGCTGATTTTCTGTATTCAGACAGATAAGCTTGTTAAGCGTGACGATTATTTCATCATCGGAACACCACGATACGTCTATATCTCGCATATGGCTGATAAAACGTTGTGCACCGTTATAGATTTTCTTCTCGTCATCGGAGTATATGAAAAGATACGCCATTCTGTCAAAATGGCTGCTCTCAAAGCTGTCAAACAGCTCGTACTGTTCGTTGAGCAGATATTCGGAATATCTGTTTATGCTTTGCTGACTTTTGTATTTTATAAAAGCTTTTTGGTTAGCAAGATATGGCGTTTTTGATGTGAAAACATACTTGTGACCTGTGCCTATGGATAATGTTGCTTTCGCAAAATTATTGAAAACAGTGTTGCGGTCATAGTCATTAAGGTCAAATATATCCATTCCCGATACCGCAAGCACGCCCATTTTGAGCGGCTTGCCTTTTACTTTCAGCTCGACTATTCCGTTATGTATGCTTTCAAATGACAGACGTGACATTATGCTTGACGGATCATCTTTCAGCTTTTTGGTCTTTTTTTCTCTCGCAAAGCCTTTGGAAGTTTCGATTTTACTTTTCAATGTCGATGACTTCTTTTTCATTATTTTGTTCTCCTTCCTTGTGCTTATGCAGCGTTTTATTTGTCATAAGATAGCTGAGCCACTCAAGCCAAGCCTCTGCAAAGCATTTGCAGGGGTCAGAGGGGCTTTTGCCGCTCATAATAATAAACACTGCGCCACAGAATATGATAAAAGGAATGCCAAGCTTAGAGCTGACCAACATTCCCGATAACTGCGAGGCTACCAAAAGAGTAACTATAAAGCCAACTATTTTGGTAAGGTTTATGTGTCTAAATATACGCTGCTCCGTTTTAGTTTTTTTCGGTACTACTCCCATAGCTTAGTTTTCTCCTTCCTTATTGAAGCCGCTGCCGCTGTTATTATTCGGCTCACTGCTGTTGCTGCTGTTTGTCGGTTTTGGAGCGTCAGAGCTGCTGCCGCCGTTTCCTGCACTGGCGTTATTGCTGCTTGCAGGATTTGGAATATTAAAACCGCTGCCGCTCTTGCTTGCGGCATTGTTGCTATTTTCACCTGATGGTGTTGGGGCGTCAAAGCCACTGCCACGGGCAGGCTGAGATGTGCCGTTATTATTGCTGTTATTGTTGCTGTTTCCATTGTTGTTATCGGCTCTTGCGTCAGTTCCATTTGTGCCGTCTTTGCCTGCTGCGCCTTGCGCACCTCTGTCGCCTTTAGCTCCATTCATGCCGTTAGTGCCATTTAAGCCGTCCTTTCCGTCAGCACCCTTTGAAGCGCTGCCTGCGCCGCCTGATGAAAAGCCCTCTCCTACAGACTCTTTTACGTTATTGGCAATGTTGTCTTTTGCATTTGAGAATGTATCTTTTATTGAGCTTGGATTTGTTGCTGCATAAGCTGCCTTTGCTCCTGCGTCAGTGTGTCCGAAAGCACCTCCGACCGCTCCTGCAACAGTACCTGCCGACGCACCGCCTATGGCTTTTCCTATCTTTCCGGGTACAGTTGAGCCTCCTTGTACGCCACCGTAAATTCCTCCTGCAAAGCCTTTGGCTGCACCAACAGCACTGCTTGCGGTATGCTTTGCAACACTTCCAGCACCGTGGATAACTGTGCTGCCTGCACGAGCAAGTCCCATTGTGGCATAACTGCCCATTTGCATTGATTGATTTATTGCCATCATTGTGGCTGCACCTGATTTAACTCCTGCGTCAATGCCAAACAGCTTTGTCAACACCTCTGGACCGTCTATAACAAACTTTGCGCCTGCTATTATAACTATGAGCATTACCGCAAAATTGCTGCCGTATTCCGAACCTTTTATGCCCCATATAACGGCTATGTATATTCTTAAAAGAATTACAACTATCATAAGAATTATGTTTGAAAGCAGCATATTCTGGATAGCTTTTTTAGCTCTGCCTGAGCCGTTAAGGTCTGTTGCTATGATAAAGGGTGTAATGAGCTGTGCAAACATTATTTCAAATAGCGTAGTTGCTATTTTTATTCCGCTGAAAATAAGGCAGATAGCCACTGCAAGCATAAGCACAAAGGTTGACCAGAAGTCGATATGATAATAATATAAACAGTCAACCGTGTAGCCGCTGGTTATATTTCTGCGTATGATCTGCTCTACCGAATTAAGATCATCATAATCTTCCTCGTCAAAAAGAGGAAAAGATTGATATTCTGCATTTACTGGTTCTGCATCTTTGGCGGTATTTGTATTTGCCGCTATGTTAAGCTCCCTTATAACATCATCCTTGATAATGTCAAGTGCTTCCTCAACAGTATGTGCGTTTGCTCCTACCTCCTGCGTTTTGCCTGCGGCAGCTACAGCAGGGTGGTTTGCTATAAGGTCACGAAGATATGTATTATAGTTAATGACATTTGTTATCCTGCTGCCGTCTGGATAATGCAGATCTCCAAGTGTAGCACCATAAGGACAAGCGTCACCAATAGAAGCTGACAAAAATGTTTCATAATCTTTTTCAGACAGAACGCTTCCGTATATTGAGCCTGATGTGCTGTATACAGAACAGTATACCTGCATATTTGCACCATAATCTGCACTGAGTATAAGCTCTCCATTTGCATTCTTTAGAACATTATATTCATTTTCAAGTCCTAAAAGGGACATCATATTCTCTGTGGTTAGACTATTGTACTTTTTCTGCTTAGGATATACGTCATGTATATCTGTAAGATAACGGGTAGTCCAAGACTTGCTATCGTCAGGCTCAATTCCACCTGTTATCTGAATGTCCTTTACATTTCCTGAACTGCCCACAGTATCGAGGTAAGTCATCATCTTCTTATTATCAACGCTGTTTTCAACGTCATATATTCCCGACGCCAGAAGATCCTTGCCCAATGTTCCGACAGTGACTGTGCCGTCTTTGTCGACCGTTGTTTGTTCAGATTGATCATTGATCTTTATGTTCTGTGCTGTTGTTATACCCTTGCTGCGAAGTGAGTTGCAAGAAGATATGAATGCCGGAAAAGCCACAAGCAGTATAGTTGCAACCAAAATACTCATCAGAAAATCAGACACCTTGATCTTATTTCTGAATATCACGAGAGCACACGCTCCAAAAACAAGTGCAAGGCTCATGATAGACAGAATAATTGTTTGCATTTGACTTAAGCTGAATTCGTCCGACAGGTAGTCGAAGAAATTGAGTTTGAGTAATGTTTTGACAGCCTTATCAAAGTAATCTATCACATCACAAAGAAAACTCAGTATGTTAAATTCTATATTTATCAACAGATCACGAAAATGGTTCTTTATTGTTACCATTTTCAAAATCTCTGAGGAACACCCTGTATATCCCAGTTCTGCTGCACAAGCCTGTATACTGCCGCAGCCGCTCATAACAATGGCGGTGATGAATATAAGCTGATACCATACCTTTTTGCTTTTCATGTACTTCAAAATAATACTCCTTTCTGTCTATCTGTGTATGCCCGTAAGAACGCTAGGGATAACGCTTTTACGGACACACACAAATATGTGTCCGTGCAGATCAAGCTACATATATTGAGTCTAGGAAAGCGTCACCGAAAACGAGCAGGGCAGCAGCCACGCCAATAGCGATAAGCCAGCCCTTGACTGAGGATATGCCGTTTTTGCCGCTTGCACCGAGGCATATAACAACGCCGACAAGACACAGTCCAAGCAGTGCTTTGGCTGCAATGGAAAGCCCATTTTTGTTTTTGGTGATCCAGGTGGCGACCGAAGCCCATACACCTGAGGTTGCGTCTGTTTCAACATCGGCAAAGGCTGCAATGGCTGATGACAGACAAGCTGTCATAATTCCGAATATACGAGCACTAAGCTTTATGCTCTTTTCTTTGATTTTTTCTTTCAGTTTCATAATTCATTCCTCCGTTTTTGTTTTATCTGTTTGTTTTGAATGTGCTGACACCACAGCCTTGAGTGTATCGTTCCAGTCTTTGCCGTAAGGCGGTATGCTGACTGAAACAGTATACTGCTGTGAATATTTGTTCATAAGCTTTTCCGTTGCCTGCTGTCCTGTTTCGTCATTATCAAGACAAAAGACTATCTGTGTGATACGAGGATCATCAGATAGTCTTTGCTTAAGTGCTATGTCAGAGCAGCCTGAAAGGGATACTCTGTTTACGCCAAGCCAGCAGTCAGGACGGTATTTGTCCCCTTGACCGATAGCTGAGCATTGTTTTCTCATTGAAAGCTGCATTAAAGCGCCGTGTGACAACAGGTCAATGGGAGCCTCAAACACATATATCTTTGCAGGGTCATATCCATAAGAGTCGGGCACTGCGGAAACATAAAAACTATAATCCTTAGTACTGCCTTCAATATTCTGCGGATAGTATTTGTTAAAGGTATTTGTGATCTTCGCCTCAGCAAATCGCATTTTTCCTGTCTTATCGTAGCCGCAGAATATAGCTCGCTTTTTTACATCAAGATAAATAAGCTTGTTGCTGACGCAGTATGAAATTATATCGGCAGGCAGCTTTCTTGTGATGTTGAGGTAGGCGTAAAGCTCACGGCATTTGCCCTGCATAGGCTGAGGCGGTGTAAGCTCAGCTTTTGGCTTCTTAACTTTTTTCGGATAATGCTGCTCATTGGCTTTTAAATCGGGTGAGGCTCGTATACTGCAGCTATCCCCTATGAGTCGTGCTACAGCATCTTTGAAACCATATCCGTCAACTTTGCAGAGCCAGTCGATAGCACCTTTTCCAAACAGATCTCTTGAATACCAGTGCCATGTATAGCGGTCGGGGTTGATTTTAAGACTGTCATGTTCGTTGCATATAAGCCAGCCGCCTGAGGTCTTAAAGGAAAAGCCTTCGTGCTGCTCAAGAAATCTTACCATATCGGTGTGCCTTGCTGCTTCGATCTCTTCTTTTGAATACATAACGAACTGTTTGCCTGAGTTATATCGTCTGTCTATCATATACCCTCACCTCCTCTCATTATGAGTCGTGCTACAGCATCTTTGAAACCATATCCGTTAACTTTGCAGAGCCAGTCGATAGCACCTTTTCCAAACAGATTTCTTGAATACCAGTGCCATGTATAGCGGTCGGGGTTGATTTTAAGACTGTCATGTTCGTTGCATATAAGCCAGCCGTCTGAGGACTTAAAGGAAAAACCCTCGTGCTGCTCAAGAAATCTTACCATGTCGGTGTTCCTTGCTGCTTCGATCTCTTCTTTTGAATACATAACAAACTGCTCGCCAGAGTTATATCGTCTGTCTATCATATATCCTCACCTCCTCTCAATGTTTTATAATTTAAGCGCCTTTGGCTTAAGCTTTTCCAGTAAGGAATTATTCTTGCTTGTGTCAGTTTTGCCGCCATTAAACACATAGCTGCGGAATTGATCGCTTTCTTTTTCAGACAGATTATAGATCTTTGTATCTGATGAAGCGATGAGCTTGCCACCCTTTGATACTACATCACACCATTCTGATTTTTCATTAGTGCCGATCAATGCCTGATATTTATTGTTGTGAAACCTAAATTCTATAGCACTTTCAGGAGTGTGGTTTTTATTCTGCGAATTTCCACTGAGCTGTGCATTGACATATTCAAGACGTTTTGTCTTTTCGGCTAATTCTTGACCATGCTCAAATGGTTTGAGCATATTTTGCTGAGCTTCTGAAAGATCCTTGTTTGCTTTTTCAAGCTGTTCTTCAAGAGAACACAGCTTCTGATTTATCTGTATTCCTGCAAGATTTTCAATTCTTCTGACATTTCCCACGCCATTATCTGTGGCAACGTCACATGAATAAGTAAGCTCTCCGTGGAGAACAGCGATACAAGGCGTATCAAGCTCAAAAAATGTATTTGCTGACGGATTTCGTTCTATTGTGACTTTAAAGCCACGATACGTTCCAAGCTCTATAGGCTCACCTGTGGCAGTACATTTTGCCATTGCCACGGCAATTTGTTCTCCTGCATTTTCTCTCTTATCGTATCTGACGCCGCCTATTGTCATTTCAAACTCCTTGTTCAGCGCCTGCTGTTCCTGATATTTAGACATATCACTCTTGGATTTTGCGAGAAGTTCAGAGTAATGTGTTATCTGCTTCGGCAAAGTTTTCTCTGCCAACTCCTGCATTTTGTAAATTGACTTCTTGTGTTCTGCTTCAAGGGTTTTCAGCATTGCAACATCATTGTCAAGCTGTATTTTCTCTTTTATCATAGGATTACCGCTCGCTATAGCTTGCATTTCAGAGTATGTAAGTACCATTTCGTCAACATCTTCTGAAACTCTTGCAGGGCTTTTTGAGGTCAAAATCTGATTTATAAATTTCGCCTTGTTTGTTATAATGCCCATCATGTATGCGTCAAAGGTTTCCTCTGTAAGATAATGATATATTCCTACTTGTGAAAATCTGTTGCCTTGCCGTATTCCACGTCCGTCCTGCTGAGTGAGGTCAGAGGGCTTCCATGGTATGTCAAGGTGATGAATTGCGCAGATCCTATCCTGAATATTTGCGCCAGTTCCAAGCTTTGAAGTGCTTGCGATGATAAAACGTTTTTCGCCTTTGCGCAGGCTTTTGAACATTTCGTCCCTAGCCTTGTCTGTCTTTGCGTCGCCTGCAAAGCAGATCTCTTTCTCTGGTATTCCACGCTCCATAAGTGCCTGTTTTATAGCTTTATACACAGAGAAGTGTGTTTCGTCCTCGTTGATAGCGATATCACAGAATACTATTTGAACGCCTTTTTCTGTCATAGTGTTTTTATAGTTCTTTTCGAGGTTATCGATAAGCTTCATCACTTTGCTGTCTGGTGCAGGCTGAGCGTCTTTGAAAATACATCTAGTGTCAAGACCGAGCAAGCGTGCTTCATGAGTTATTTTCAGCATATTGTCCTGCCGTGGGTCGACAGTACCGCTGTGTATCGTTTCAGAACGTGTGGCAAGCTCTTTCATGTATGCTTTTTGACGTTCGTCTGGCTTTGATATTATTACTATCGGCTTGCCTGTTTCAAGCTTTGGCACAGGAAGTTTCAGCATATCCGCTGTTTGAATATCAGCGAATTCCTTATACATCTGCATAAGCTCAGGAATATTCACAAACTTGCTGAAACGGTTCTTCATCTGAAAGCCGTTGCCCGCAGGCTTGATTTCAAGCTGTGATACCACCTCACCGAATGTACTCGCCCAATCGTCAAAGTTCTGCAATCCTGCTTTTTCGAGAAGATCTGGTCTGAGATAACGCTGCATAACGTAAAATTCCACCATGGAATTGCTTATAGGTGTACCTGTGGCAAAAAGTATATTGTTGCAGCCGTACTTGTTGTTGAGATACTGAGTTTTCATCAGCATATCCTCTGATTTTTGTGCTGCTGTTGTTTGTACGCCTGCCACATTTGACATTTTTGTAGAAACAAAGCAGTTCTTATAGTTATGTGCTTCATCACATACAAGATAGTCAAAGCCGAGCTTTTCAAAACACAATGATGAGTCTTTTGGAGAAGAAAGCAGCTTCTCAAGCCTTTCCTCTATGTTTTTCTTCTGACGTTCAAGGGCTTTTACTGATGATTTATCCTTTCTCCCTGCTTCGGATATCGCACTCATGATATCGTGAAGTTCTTTTTGCATGAACTGCTCTTTGTACTCGTCTGACATAGGTATTCTTTCAAACTGAGTAAATGACATTATCACGGCGTCATAGTCACCAGTAACACATCTTGCAATAAAACGCTTTCTATTGGCTTTGGTAAAGTCTTCAGGTTTTGCCACAAGCAGTTTTGCATTTGGATATAGCCGCAGCCACTCACTCGCCATTTGCAGCGTAAGGTGCTTTGGTACAACTACGCAGGCTTTGTTTATAAGACCAAGACGTTTCTTCTCCATTACAGTTGCAACCATTTCAAAGCTTTTTCCTGCACCAACTTCATGTGCAAAGAGCGTGTTTCCACCAAGCTTTGCACGCATTATGGCGTTTGATTGATGTTTCCGCAGCGTTATTGATGTGTTCATGCCTGGAAAAGTTTGATGTGAGCCGTCATACTCTCTGCCCCTTATGGAGTTGAACAGATAGTTATACTTTGCAACGTATTTTTCACGTCTACCCATATCGTTCCATAGCCAGTTTTTAAAAGCCTCCTTCATTAAACGAGCTTTCTCTTTTGCAAGCTGTGTTTCCTTAGTGTTTATCTCATACCATACTCTACTGTCCTCCTCTCGTCTGTCACGAACTAAAATATCACGCTGGTTAAGCAGATTTTCAAAAATATGATAACTACTCATTCGGTTTGTACCGTAGGTTTGATTTGCGGCAATAGAATGGTCTTGATATTTTCCCTCAATCTTATATTCGCCAAGCGTTGTTCTTGTGACAGGGTATAAGTATGTATTTGCTTTTGCATATTCATTCAGAAACTTGTTGTAATCTGCAATATCGATCCAGTTTGCACCGATCCTTACAGAAATCTCACTTGCATCAAGGTCTTTTGGCACAACTTTCATTAGAGCTTCTACGTTTTTGTTGTAGCTGCTGTCAATATGCTCCGCATGATCTCTGGCTATTCTCAGCTTATCACGGATATTGCCTGACAGATATTCAGATGACTCCGTATAGCCTGAATATGGGTCATTGTCTTTAACTTTGGCAGGATCTCTGAATATTTCATCACCAAGGTCAGCGATAACCTTTTCAGGCGTAGTGTCTGTGAGCTGTGACATATAGAGAATATCGACCTTGCCCAATCTGTCCATTGACACTTGAAGTGCTTCTAGTGCTGTATCAACTTTTGAAACTGGAATATCTGGAAGTATCGTTCTCTTTGTGAATATTGCAGCCTTTTCAACTGTCTTATTTTCCACGTTGACGACTTCGAGTGCAGCTAAAGTGTTGTAGTCATCATCATTAGAAAAGCAGCGTGAATTGGCACTGTCAGTGATGTTTCCGAACTTTGTTCTGAAATTGTCATATGTGCTGTTGAGCTTTTTCTGAAGTTCTGCAAGCTGTTCATCAGTGCAGCCGTCAGCTTGGGCATTGATAAGCTCCATAGTTGCTTGCCTTAGAGTATGAAGCCCTTTCATGCGTTCAAGCGATTTGCCTGTTTCTGTGACCTTGACCATTACTTCATTTTCACGGAAATAAAGATCTCCGTCAACAATGGTATGAGTGAAGTTCCTGACAGTTGGATCAGCAGGGAGTATCTCAGCTGTCCCATTGTCAAGCTCAGTTTCCACAGTATCAATAACGCCGTCTATTTTTGAAATGGCATTTATGAGCTGCTGTGCAAGGGGAGTGTCACTGTTTGCATAGCAGGTCGTTACCTTGCTGTCTGCACCATATTTTCCTCGCATACGCTCGTCCCACGCCATAGTACCAAGTACCATATCGGGGTTATCTGCAAAATATTTGTTGCAAGGTATACCGTCTGCTGTTTGAGTAACGTGTACCCAGTCTGGTATAACAGAGGTCATTGTTGTTCTTTTTTTCAGAAAGATAATATCTGTTGTAACACTGTCTGCGTCTTTAAACGTTCCAGAAGGAAGTCTTACTGCACCTAAAAGGTCACAACGTTCGGCAAGATATTTTCTCGCTTTATCATTTTTCTTGTCCATTGTGAATTTTGAAGTCACAATGGCAACAATTCCTCCAGGCTTTACCTTATCTACTGCTTTTGCGGCGAAATAGTCATGAATTTTGAAGTGGTATTTGTCATAGGCTTTGTCTGCAATGCCATAATCTCCAAACGGTATATTACCTATGACCACGTCAAAGCTGTTATTCTTGAATGTTGTTTTTTCAAACCCTTTTATCTGGATATTATCCTCTGGATAGAGCTGCTTGGCTATTCGTCCTGAAATGCTGTCAAGCTCAACTCCGTAAAGTTTTGAATCTGCCCTCATTTCATCAGGCATTTTTGCAAAAAAGTTTCCAACGCCCATGCTAGGCTCTAATATGTTTCCACCCTCAAATTGAAATCTTTCCAAAGCAAGATATACGCTGTCTATGACTTCTGGCGGTGTATAGAAGCTTGTCAGTGTTGATGATCTTGCAGCACTATACTCATCAGTGGTCAGAAGCTCTCTTAAACGAGTCTGCCTTGCTCCCCAACTGTCAGCAGAAACATTCTCATTATCTGCGACAAAAGCCTGAGCAGTTCCGCCCCAACCTGAGTACCTAGCCATTATCTTCTGTTCTTCAGGTGTCGCAAGCCGCTTTTCACTCTCTATTTTCAGCAATGTTTCAATAGCAGCTATATTTGCGTCACATCGAGCAGCAGCTCCGCCCACAACAACATTGTCAGGGTCAAAGTGGTATGTGCTTGCCTTGACATTTTTCTTTGGATTTTCTACCTTTTCGGTTTTGACATCTTTATCAGGTATAGTGACGGTTTCAGAAGCAGGGGGTGTTTCAAAGAGTGAAATCTGTTCATCAGATGTAGGAGATATAGGGGTGCTTTCAGAAACAGGCGGTGTTGTCTTTTTTTCTTCAGACAGAACATTATTAGCAATTGTAGGCGTTTCATATGGTATAGGTTTTTCGACTTCGCCATTTTTGATTGCCAGCATTTTCTTTTCATAATCATCAATCTGTTCTCTGGTGAAGTAGGCGTTTTCAGGCATTTTCTCATACAGCTCATTGATCTTAGCTATCTGTTTTTCAACTGTTTCTGCCCACAAGTGCTTTTCTGCACCTGTTTTCAGATAGTAATCACAATCAAGCTTAAGCCTGCCCAAAAGCTTGTCTATTTCAGGCTGTGTTTCATTTGTAGGTGTAGGCACTTCATCGACCAGTTCTGCCATATGTGCGGCTTTTGCAGCTTCAAGCTCAGGTATGATCGATCTGTATATTGAGTATCTTTTCAGAAAATCAATAACGCCGCCGTATCCGTCACCTGCGTCCTGGCGTTCAGTGATCGTTTGTCCGTCAGGCATATTGATAGTAAACTTGACCTTATCATAGCCCATAAACTGTGAGAATTCGTCATCAGCGTCTGCTTCATACCATGCTTTTGCTGAACCGTACTTCTCTATTGCAGCCTTTGCTCCTGCCACCATTTCACTGTCAGCCTGTTCCATGAGCGTGTCAAATTCTGCAACACTGTAGGTCTTGCCGTCCTCAAAGTAGTTGCTTTCGCTCCATTCACAGGTTATCGTAGGCTCGGATAAAGTAGTGAATGATTTAACATCATTTGAACTTATATCGGCACTATTTTCTTGTTGCTTACCCTTGACAATATTGCGACTTTGGTGTATAATAATATTAGAGTCAAGATTGTTTATCGCCTCAGGCAATTGGAGCCTTTGACACGAGAACAGTGCTTGGCTTTTTTCTTTGTCCCAAAACAGAATATTATTTGATTTTGCAGCACGTTCAACATAGTTTGCAAACCCATTTTCTTTTCCATAAATACTTGTGATAAAGTTTGATGATACATTTTCCATTTCATAAATGCCTTGCCCATTTGGTTTAACACTTACGATTATCGGTGCATTATCATTATCAACGTTATTTAAACAAATTACTATACTTTTATCAGCACTTTTGTTTGGAGAAAGTGAGTCCATTATTATGGCAGGGCTTTCTAAAAGATGTGGGATATTACATATCTGTTCTAGTGTTAAGCCGTGCCAATGTGCATTGTTCGGGGATTTTTCATGTAGAGCGTCTTTTAAATGTCTTTGCGTATACAACATAGGAAGCCGATCACAGCCGATATCCACAAGAATTTGTGGTGTATCACAAACCTTTAGATTTGAGTATTTTGGGAATACGCCATTTAAAACATCATTTATCTGTTCAGCAAATGTTTTTTCACTCTTGACAACTCCAGAGGAGTCTGTTATACTGCTTGTAGAGCTATTAGGAACAGCAGGGCGTAGCTGGTTTTCAGCCAAACCTATAATTCTTGATGGTTCTATTTTTTTGTCCTGTTGAGTAACATCTGCTGAGATTGTGTCGGCAGAGTTGTTCTGGACTTCAACCGCTTGAACGTTCTGCTTTGAATGCTCTATTACAGCTTTATCAAGATATATCTGAACATCATGTGGATCTATCTGTCCGTCAACTGCCTGATGAAACATCTCAAAGAATGTTTTTATCTCGTCTACCGTTAGCCGTTCATCGACCTCGTTAAGAACAGTAATAGAAATTCCCTCAGAAAAACCCTGCTGCAGCATGGCTTTTTGTTCATCACTATAATCATGGTGAGAGAACATATCTGACAGCTTCAGCCGACCATTGAGCTCATTTACATATGTATAGTAATCATTGAGTATGCCCTTTGGATCGAGTGTTTGCTCAATGACACTCTGAGCATAGTAATCAGATAATAAAGATGATATATGCCGCAGTTCGTCGGGCGAATATCGGACGCTTACCCAATGCCGTATGTTATGTTCACCATTTTGTGCAGCTGCCACCACAGCCTGTTTTAATGCAAGTACCTGTTCTTGCGAAAACTTAAGCTTTATAAGGTCTTGGAGTATATCGTCAACCCTATCAGACGTGCTTTCTTGCTTTGCGGTTTTGGCATTGTCAAGAGCTTCGTTTTTGCGGTCAATTGCGATAACTTCTTTTTCAATTTCAAACAGCGTGTCTTTGGCAGCGTGCTGAACAGCTCTGCTGAAAAGAATCATATCTCTTGCATTTTTGATAAGGTCAAGAGCGCTTACATCAACATCGGTATGCAGATCTATTTTACCTGAAAGATTACATCTTTGAGAAACAACGAACTGCACCACAGAATCCAGTGCATGGCGGTATACCTCAGCCTGTTTTGTGTCAAGTCCCATTTGAGATATTGCATTTTGTACTGACTCAGCTATAGGCGCAGAATTAAGACTGTTTGCTGTCATTGCTTCGATACATTCTTTGACCGATCCTGCGTTTATATTGTATCGGTTATTAAGCGTATTGAGCAGCTCAGGTGTATTGCGGTCAGTAAGTGTCCACATCTCAGGCAACTCTTTGCCGCCTGTCTGAGTGACGTCATATAAATATCTGCAAGTGTGATTTTTGCCAAAAACAGCAACGCCGTGAGAGCCACGTCTTACATATCGCCCTAGACGTCCCCATTTCTTATACTCAGCGATCTTTGTTGCGTTTCTATTCTGCTGATATACTAGCACAGTGTCTGAATACGGCTGCTTATACATCTTTGCAGAAAATTTGAGATAATCAATGTATTCCTGCTTATTGTTCCTCAGCTGCTCATTGATTTCAAACCATGCTTGTTTTACAGCTTCATACTTATCGTGCTTATCCATTTAAGTTTCCCCTCTTTTATTTTTCAAGAATATTTAAGAGCCGCTCCAAAAGCGCTTTATTCTTGCCTGTATCTGTCATATCCATGATGTTGAGCGCATATCTTACGCCCTCAACAAATCCTAGATCGTGAGCGTCATCAATTACATTCGCTTGTAGTTCACATTCTTCCTCTTGCAGCTGAATTAATCGCTCTCGCCGCCCTTTGTAGGTTTTCACCCAATGGGTCTGAGCATTGTCTGTTTCGTAATCATCTTGAAAGCTTATCATGATTTCTTCCAAGATATCAAACTTAGTTTTCTTTGGCGTTTCAGTATTCATGTTGTTTCTCCTTTCGCATATAAAAGGAGCGTATGAATTTCTTCACACGCTCAGGTTTACGATTTTAAGTTGTGTGTCACTGTGACACACTTATGTATCTAGGTTACTCTGTTCTTTTAACCTTATCTCCACATATCTTCTTACATACTCCGAATTTCTGTTAGGATAGTCATCACTCTCCATCAAAAAGTGATAGCCGTCCTTTTTCAGCTGTTCTGTGAACTTTTCAACTTCTTCGGGCAAACCCTCTATGCGTACTTTTACCATTTTTATCAGCTCCTATCAAACTTTTATAATAAGGAACGCCACAAAAGTACATATGCAGCTCATCAAATGAGTGTTGCGTATCACTGCGATAGAACTTGTCTGGTATTCTTTATTGTGTGTCATATTGTATATGTTCTTCTTAATGTAGCCTACATTAAAAAGTATAATAACCGCTTTTATCAAAAGCCATATGACAACGACTTTTGTCTTAAGAAGTGTATTGCTTTTAAAATACACTTTAATAAATCCAAGCATTAATGAGTTGATAAACAGTAGGAATATCAGTAGTCTTGAATTTATGGGTGTATGGTTATTCTCGTTCATTTTTAGTATACCTTAATCACTTGACTGGCATTAATTTTATTGTATAATTATAGTTGGAGAGGGGGTGTGTATAGTGTACGAACACATTAAAGATTTATATTCTTTTTCAAAGCAAAACAAATTCGGTGCATTCTTGATTATATTGACATTACATATATGTACATGGGATGACAATTTCCAAATTAAACTAAATCAGCTTCTTTATACTGAATATGATATGTATATCCTTGTAGAGTTGCTAGTTTTTGCTGCGTGCAAATTCATTATTATACTAATCTATACAAGTGTCCTACTTAAGGGGTTGTTTTATTTGTTTTTTTCAATAGAATTTGAACATAAAAAACCATTTATAAACCAAGTGGGCGAAAAATATCAAAAGTTACTTCACTTTGGTAACACTGCGTTACTCCTTGTGTTACCAAGTTTATTAATAGGATATTTCTTGTTGATAATAATGTCTGTTCATAATTCGTGGGAACATTCTTTGAATTATGTAATAAAACAATTTTCATTTACCAATTTGATTATTTTACTGCTACTCCATTTGCCTTATGTAATGGCATGGGTTTATAATGAAAAGTCAGATAATAGAGCACACTAAAATGTTAGCGCCTGCCCCGTTGCAGGCGTTTTCTTCATGTATGATAAATTGATCCCTTTTTTACTGCCTTTTCAGACAGTATCAATTACCTTTCTTTTCGCTTTCGGCTGAACATCACAGCAGCCGTTCCAAAAGCTCCTTATTCTTTTCTCTTTTCAGCTAATATAAAGATCAATCCCATAAGTGCAGGAAGTATCATGATCGGTAGTATTCTTGCCTTAATATACTCTGACGGAATTGACCAATCTGCTTTGTTATTGACAACAATTATCGAGTTGACTGCATTTGCGATAATAAAAGTGATGTTGTAGAAATTACGCTTGATTAGCTTTTTCATTTGAATATTCTCCAAAATTTTTATATAATAAAAGAGCGTATGAATTTCTTCACACGCTCGTGTTTGCGATTATTATTGCTGTGTGTCATTTATAACTTCGGTGAACTTATATGTTCCAACAGGAAGTCCTTTTATATTGATAACTCCACATTTATCAGCAGAAATATACGGGAACTCCACAACTTTTCCGTCAGAAGATATTCCCTTCAAGTTATACATCTGTGGTCTATCACTATTCCTTTTATGTAGTTTTGCAAGCTTTGAGAAGAAATGTTTTTTGAGTTTTTTCATTGCTTTTACTCCCATTCTATAGTTTTTATTGAATACCCATATTTGCTTAGATACTCCAAACACGCCACATAAGGATTAAGAAAAATATCTTGTGGCAATGCTTTTTCATCAATAGTGATTTTATTTATTTCCTGTATCACATCGTTGAATATCGATTTTAAAATTTTTTTATAGGAAACGATAGCTGCTGTCTTAAACCACAAAAATGTGTTTTCATTTATTAAAAGACCAATTTCTATGCTATTGCCATTTTTAGAATAACAGTTTCTTCGTATTCCGAATACTCTTTGATTACTTTGGGGTCTGTAAAAAATAATCAGGCTTTCTTCGTTTGTTTCGGCATACACGGCATGAAACCCATTCTGCTTGAAGTGTTTCTTTAATTTACAAAATAGCTTTTCAGAAAGATTTAATTCCTTTGGCTTAAAAATTCTTATTGTTCTTATGGTATCATATGAACTGCAATTTCTTTCCCATGTTTCTAAATCATCAATAACAAGATCCGCCTGTTCCGCTGATACCGCAAAATCTTTTGGGTACATAGTCAAAAGCATATTAGTAAGCTCACTTGTGCTAAAGCCAACGCCTTCGTTCGCATATTCCTCAAAAAAGAGTCCCATAACATATGTTAGCAAGTATGGTAAACTTACAATATCGTATGAAGTTTTGAGAACAGTTTTTGCCTTGTCACCATTTCTTGAAATGGTAAACCTTAATTGTTTAAGCTTTGACAAGAATCTCATCCTTTCTTTTTAGACACATATTTTGTCTTTATATTGCATAAATTCAAATTATGTGCTATAATATGTGTGATTAATAAACTGTTAATGTGAAAATAGTTTAAAATAATTATTGAGGTGACAAGATATGGTTTTTGAAGAAGCACTCTATATTAATGGATCACAAAGAAAAATGCTGTCTATTGAAGATGTAACTCAGTTAGCAACAAATTCGTTAGATCTATATAATGAAATCAAGAATAATCTTTTCTGCCCTGAATGTGAAAAACCACATTTGACTTATAATTCATGTACAACGAAATCTAACTATTTCTCAACCCGCAATTTAGAAAGTCACGCAGACACTTGTTCTTTTAAATGCAAAAGAGCGACAAATCATCAGTTGGAACTATTGGAAAATGACGAAAAATCACTGGACAGACTTCAAAATAGGCTTAAAGCTGTTATATTATCCTGTTTTTCAGAGAAGAAAGCTGCACGGAATCCTTTTGTTATAGAGAATAAGATATCTAAAGTTTCTACAAATACTGAAAATCAAATTGAACGCACAGCCGTTAAGTATGCTATTCCTAAAAAACGTATTACAAATGGATTATCTCAGGCTGATGTTGATCAGTTAAAAATCTTTTATGGAAAGGTAAGAGTCCGTTGCAAAAAGCATCGCAATGGTCATAAATTGTATATTTTCAATCTAACACAAAGACAGTTACCAATGATTTGTTCCATATATTTGTCTGAAAAAGTATATGAACACATAAATATAAAGGATAATGATTGTTTCAACTGTTTAATATCATTCTATGTTAAAATGGAAATCAACAAACAGGACGATAAAATATATTACAACTGTATACTAACAGATTCTAGGAAAATGTTCTTTTGGAAAATCGACTGATAGTGCGTAACATCTTCTGTGATTTTTCCCCTGAAAAGAGTTTTTTTATTCTGTTAATATCGGTGTACATATATCCATCACTTTCACAATAGCCGCCCTCATCAATAAGGTCATAGTATGTATAAGGTGTATCAGGATTAGTGTTGAGGTCAAAAGCTGTAATATGTTCCTTCCTGACACTAAAGCCATACATGGTTACAAGTTTGTCTACGATATCATCAACGGACGCTGCATTGTAAAAGTAGATAACGTATCCGACAAGAAGCAGCATATCTTCGCCCTTTATTTCATTACTGAAAATCAGAGTTCCTGTTTTGTTATCGTCTGCTATAAAGTATCTATACTCATTCATTTTTTGCTCCATAATCTTTTTCCTTTGTCACGACTATGACATTAGACATAGGGTCAACAACTATCAGCTTTTTGCTTTCATTGCATAAACGCTTTGGCTCGATACAAAGGCAGCGTCCCATACCACTGCGGCGGTCTTGACGGCGTTTTCTGCAAGACCTATTGATCCTGATCTTCATCAAGCATTACCTCCACATATCTTCTTACATACTCCGAATTTCTGTTAGGATAGTCATCACTCTCCATCAAAAAGTGATAGCCGTCCTTTTTCAGCTGTTCTGTGAACTTTTCAACTTCTGCAGGTAAACCCTGTATTCTTAGTTTTATCATTCTTATCAGCTCCTCATTCATGTGTTCTGTGGCTTTTTGTTCTTTTATTTCCTTTTTATCACTTTTTCTTAGTTTAAACAAGCCGACAAAATTGTACAATTCAAATACAACGAATAAGATATCGAGTATCTTCATGATTTCACCTTGAAACGCTTTCCTTTTTTCTTAATAATTTCGATTGGTTTTCGCCAAATATATAGAGGATCACCAGTGTATATTGACCACAACAAAGACCAAGATCCTATTACAAGTACATAGCAGATAATCAAAAAAAGTGTGCTCACATTATCCTACCTCCCCAGCCCCTGCCCTGTTGCAGAAGCTCCTTCTATTTTAAATGCTTGCAATATGCGCATAAATATGCTATACTTTTATCAAATCATACCCATTATCTTTCAAATACGTCATTATAACTTCCTTTTGATTTTCAAAAAACAGCTCTAATGAATTGTCTACCCAATAAGTATCCGTGTCGGGGTCATAAAAGATTGTAAACCTGTAGTCCTCAGCTGCCTTATCTACGCCTTTCATTTTCGCTATCATTTTATCAAAATTGTTATCGCAGCCGTCATAAAATGAAACACCGAGCTTTTCATCATCGCCTCTTTCAAGGCAACCAAGGTCAAACCACTTAGAGTCATCACTTTTATGTATGACGTATATCTTTGTGCTTTTATAATTTGGATAAAATAACAGCAGTTGTTCATGCTCATTAGCCGCATGATATGTCAAGTAGCTCTTACTTTTATAGTAATTTTCTAATTCTTTAAATGTATTCATAATGTTCGTCCTCTTGATTTTAATAATGGAGATGTTAAGATGTTTTACGCTATTTCAAAAAAATATAACGATGTGGTTTGTGCAAGTAACGTCACCGATTTGAATGACACATTTCTTTGCCTTAATTCTCAATGTAAAGCAGAATACTTTATTAAAGGGATAAACAGTGAAAGAAAGGCACATTTTTGTCATAAGCATAGTACTCCACACGTACAGGGTTGTCCTTATGATATGGGTTTAACTAAATATCTTAATAATGATGATATTGTTAAATCCTCGTTGCAGGATATTTATGCTCATATTAGAAAACCAATAAAAAAAGCACCAACAATTCACGTTAACAAGCAACCAAAGCAGAACGCTTCACGAAAAACTTACATCAATACAACCAAAGATTTGTTTTATTTTTGTACAACTAACTCATTAGATACAATTTACGAAAATGAAACAACTATAAATGATATAATTGTTGATAGTCGTAATATATGCAGTAAAGGTTTATTTAAGGGCTTTTCAGGCTTACGTTTGGTTGTTGGTTATACAATTATATATAATTTTCCTAAGAAGTTTATTTTGTTAAAAACGAAAGCAGTTACAAAATACGGAGAGATCAGAGTTCTCAATAGCACTGTATATATGGAAACACATCAAATAAAAGAGATTAAAGATTATCTATTTGGTACATTTGGAACTTTCACAGGTTATCCAGTTGCTGTTTTAGGAAAGTGGTCTAATTCTCGTTTGTTCAACATTGAATGTACCATTAATGAGCCAACAAATGTCATTTATAAATTTGCTAATGATATTAATAAACGTTAAAACTGTATACTTAATCCCCCTCCCCAGCCCCTGCCCAGTTGCAGGGGCTTTCTTCATGTATGATAATCAATCCCCTTTACTGTCTTTTTTCAGACAGCATCAATTATCTTTCTTTTCGCTTTCGGCTGAACATCACGATAGCAGCTCCTGCAAGTATAACTACCACACCGCCAAGAACTGTTCTGCCGTCAATGTCATTGTCGGAAGAACCAGTGTTTGGCGTGTCAGGAACTTTTTCATTGAACATATCTGCGTCCACTGTCTGAGCATATGTTACAGTGACCTGTTTTGAGTCAGCAACAAGATAGCCATAAGGAACTGTAGAGCCGTCCTCTGTGATAGTGTATGTACCAACTGGAACGCCCTCAAATTTCGCAAGTCCGTCCTTGTCGGTGACGGCTTCAATGCGTATCTCTCTGCCTGTGTCAGACACACCCGAAAGAATAAATCTGATACCCTCGATGTTTGTCATTCCGTCTGTTTTCTTGTGTACCTTAACTGTTCCTGTCTGCTCGGCATTGAGTATGTCAGTATCAACAGTTTCTGCATATGTTACTGTGACCTCTTTTTCAGCAGCGACCAAATAGCCGTATGGCACGGTTTCCTTATCCTCGATAATTTTATATGTGCCTACCGGTACGTTTTCAAAGACAGCTACGCCGTCTTTATCGGTAGTTGCAGGAATGTTTATCTCACGTCCTGTGTCAGATGTACCTCTCAGATAGAAAGTGATACCCTCAACGTTCTTCTGACCCTCAGTTGTCTTGTGAATTGTGATAGAGCCTGTCTGCTCGTTGTTGAGTATTTCTGCGTCAACAGTTTCCGCATAGATAACAGTGACCTCTTTTTCATCGGCAACGAGATAGCCGTATGGCACTGTTTCTTCGTCCTCGATGATACTGTATGTACCTATCGGTACGTTCTCAAAAACTGCTATGCCGTCCTTATTGGTAGTTGCAGGAATGTTTATTTCACGTCCTGTGTCTGATGTACCTTTGAGGTAGAAAGTGATATCCTCAACATTCTTCTGACCCTCAGTCCTTTTCTGAACCTTGATAGAGCCTGTCTTTTCCTCATTAGTGACCTTGACTGCTGCGGTTGTGTTGTACTCAACCGTGACCTCCTGCTCATCAGCAACAAGATAAGCCGCAGGAACTGTTGAGCCGTCCTCTGTGATGACATACTTGCCGATTACAAGCTTATCGAACATTGCTACGCCATTTTCATTTGTTGTCGCTTCAAACTTCAAGTCCTTATTAGTGTCTGAAATGCCTGTTGCATAGAACTTAATGCCCTCGATATTGAGATTGCCTGTTGTTATCTTTGTGACCTTTATAGAGCCACTTTTCTTCTTGTTTGTCATTTCAGCCTTGACGATATCATCGTTTTCTGTTATTTCGAACGGATACGGAGTATCGTCAATTTCATAGATATCTGGTGCTGATATCTCTCTGTAGAAATATTTGCCTATAGCAAGCTGAAAATGTGCAATGCCGTTCTCGTCCGTTGTGCCAGTTATGACCTGTTCTTTATTTTCATTAAGAATTTCAAAGGTGCAATCAGGGATAAGCTCGCCTGTTGACACGTCAGTTTTTGTTATCTCAAAAGGAATAGTGTTTTGCTCGTTATCAAAATCTACAACGAACTCCGCCTGCTGTTCAACAAGCTTGATAGTCTGTGTTGGCTCATCAGAAATCGAATAGCCCTTTGGTGCTTCAATTTCTGTCACTGTGTAGCTATAGCCCTTGTAGATAGCCTTTGTTGTTTCAGCTATGCCGTCTGTGCCTGTGGTTATGGTGTCAATAACTGTTCCTTTCGGGTAGATACAATAGCCGTTGCCAACGTAGATATCCTCGGCTGCTGCCACTTCAAACTTTGCGCCTGCAAGGTCAGCTCTTGTTTCAGCGTCACGCTTGTGAATTGTTATCTTGCCCTTGTCAGGAGCAGAAGCCTTGTTGACGAACTCCGTTTTAGCCGTCTTGTCAGCGGTAACAGTGATAGCTTTCTTTGATGAAATCATATATCCGTCTGCCGTGGATATTTCTCTCCACTCATAATCGCCCTCTGGCAGACCTGTTACATCAATATCACCCTTATTGTTTGGCGTAAGGTCTGTAGCCTGTGAAGCGAGGTCAGTGAAGCTGTAGCTTCCGTCCTTGCCGCTTGCTTTTACAAACTTATAGCTGTTGCCGTCCTTGTATGCCAACTGGAACTTGACGGCTTTGTACATATCCGCTGTGCCTGTTTGCTTGTTGTCAAAGTAATCTGTGAAGCTCTTGTCAAGGTGAGCTGAGCCTATTGGTGTTGTTATTTTCAGATAAGCCTTAACAGGGTCTTTGTCCTCATAGCAGGAAACCACCATTTCCTGAACGTCTGAGCCGCCCGAAAGGATAAGAGGTGAACACTCATCTATGTGTTCAACATACTTGCCCTTTGTCTTTGTGAGCGTGAAAACAACGTTTTTCAAATCTTTCTCATTGTCTGCTGTGATAGTCATATTTGAGCCTGAGTGTGTAACAGTCACTGAGTTCGGCTTTGAAACGCTGAACTGTGAAAGACTGTCAAGCTTGAGCTTTGCTGTCCACTTGCCTGTCTTGACATCATATTTTGCAGGATATGAAGCTTTGTCGAGCGGCTTGCCGTAAGACGCCTTTGATGTTCCGCTTGGTACATCATAGTGCGAAAGCATTTCAGCTTTCATCTTTTTGTAGCAGTCAACCAATTCCTTATGATGACTGCTTGCATTACTTCCGTTATAGCTGTAGGCGTTTAGCAACTTTGTTTCGTTGCTTGAAAGTCCGGTTGTAGACTCATCATAATATCTTGCCGAAACAGCCTGAGCCATTATGCTTGAAGCACATATCTCTGTGTCTTTTGAGTAGCCGTACTGAGTTTTGCCCTTGTAGCTGTAAATGGTAAACTCTTTTATTTGCCTTCTCATTGCGTCAGGCACATATGCTTTTTTCACATAGTCCTCAAGTTTTTCCTGCTTAGATGTTGTTCCGCTTGTATGCTGCTTGTCAAAGTTGATACAATAAGCATAGCTGCCGTCTGATGTTGAGAAATACGGCACTGAGCTTGCCCAATAGCCTGTGAAGTGGGTGTCATTTGACTTGCCTGTTTCAATGTCATAGCCGTTAGGCAGACCCGAACCTCTGAAGTCATAGCTCCATTCGTTAAGCCACTGCTGACTTGCCTTGTTGGTATCGGAGAACGCTGAGGCTGTTATGCCCTGCGTTAATGCCGACAAGCTGAGCAGGAGAGCCATTGCAGCACTGCTCAGACGTTTGAAAAGACTTTTCTTTTTCATTTGTTTTCCTCCTAAAAATTTTTTATATATCTAAAAAGCCCATAGGACTTGAATTTCCGCAATAAAAAAAGCAATCCGAAAGAAAATCGAATTGCTTTTAAACTCTATTCAGTTTAATTTATATCAGTAAAGGAGGTATATTTCCCATGCAGGCTTTCCACCTGAATTTATTGCTGAGCCATCACCATGCCATTGCTGATACACAACTATGTGAGCTTGGTCATTACCTATTCGCCCATACAAATCTTTAATACCGCCTTTTACAACACCATATAGTTCGTCACATGATGAATATGTGTCAGGCAATACTGTGTAAGGAGTACCCCACGATGAATTGTCAAGATTTCTTGTGGCTATGTTATCCCACATTTCCTGCTCGGTATAGAAGATAGCGTCAAAGTCACAAGTTTCATTACTATATTGTTGAAGTTCCTTAACCACTCTGTCTATATCATTCTGTGTCAGCTTAAACTTTGGCTTAGCCGTTGTAGTTGTAGTCGGCTTTGGCTTCGGGGCTTGTGTTTTCTTTGCCGTTGTGGTGGTCTGCTTTTTAGTCGTTGTCTGACGCTCTGTCTGTCTTTCTGTCTGACGTTCCGTCTGCTGTGGCTGATAGCTGTTGTTATTGTTATTGTCACTGTTGTAGCTATTGTTGCCTGAGCCGTTGTTTGCGGTGCTGTGGCTGTAGCTCTGATTATTTACTGTTCCACCATTACTAGCCTTAGAGCTGTTCGCCTTTGCGGTCGAGCCACCCTTGGTAGTTGTCGAAGATTTACCACTGCTTGTAGAAGTGTTGCTCGTTCCAGATGTAGTTGTGGTAGCCGAAAGGGACGTTGTTTCCTCACTCTGAGAGGTCAGTGTGGCTTCCGTTGTGGTAGTTGCCGAAGCTTCTGTGCTTGAAGCCGTTGTTGTGGCTTTCGGTGCGGCTGATGATGTGGTGTCTGTGTTGCCACAGGCGGTTATGCTTATCATTGTCGCACTGATGAGCAGGGCGGCTATGGCTTTCATTGTGTTCTTCATATGGTTTTCCTCCTTTTTAGACTTGACATATATCTTAAAGTGATGTATACTTATATATAGAAAAGGTAAACCGCATAGACGGCTATCCTCAGTTTTTGATTATGTAAAAAATAACCGCAACTTTTGGTCGAGGGCGGTTATTTTTTTATGCTTTTTATCAACTCGTTGAGAGCGACAATCAGCACGATAGTCAAGACAAAGAAAGCTAAGTCCATTCTATCACCTCCCGAATATCCTATTTTGCCTGAGCCTTTCGGCTGACAATATTCAGACCATTCCGTGTGGGAGGACACCGCCTACCGTTTAAGTTTACCTTTTCCAAACTAGATTATATCACAATTGATTTGTGATGTCAAATATTGCTGTTTAATTTTGAGCGTTTATCGCATTGATGATATCCTTGATGAGCTCTGTTTTATTTCCATTGCTTAGGTCATAGTATTTATAATCGCCTAATGACGGCATGATGTTATTTACATCTACATCGTCTATTTTAACTATGTACCAGCCTTTTTTCTTGTTTGTTAGCGCTGACATTATTGTTTTAAGTTCCAACTGTCCGTAATTTGATGACAGTGTCGCATTACTAAGAAAGAGAATGGCAAAATCACTTTCTTCTATACCTGCAAGGATTGATTCCAGCAGGTGAGAACCTACGCTTATGTCTTTTTTGTCTATCCAAAGATCAATGCCGCTGTATTCAAGGGCTTCTGTTATTTCATAGACCAATTCCTTGTTAGCGTGGCAGTATGATATAAATACTTTTTTCCTCCTAATATGAGTATTAAAGTTGTATCCCTTCTTGGTGAGATCGGATTTTGAACAGAAGAAATAAGTGTCACTGAATATTTGCGTTATATCTGCTTTGCTGCAACCAGGTGGAATATTCGCCATATTGAATTTTCTGTTGCAAAATTCCATGAACAGTTCGTTGATCCCCAACGATGACTCTTTTCTCAAATCATATTTCTTGATAATGTTTTCAATAAGCTGTCCCTCATTTTGTTTCGCTTCAATTGAAAGATAAGAAACAAGGTTATATGGAATATTACATACAAATAAAATGATACAGCCATTGGAAGATACGATTTGGTTTATTTCATTCACTGCGTCAATGTAGGCTTCTCGATTTTCGTAGGGTATTAAAATGGTAGCATAGTATTTCATTTTCGTTCCTTTATATATTATGATCTGTTTGCTGTCAACGTCAGCAAACGCTTTGACGTTTAGTTCGATTTGAAATAGAGCTGCATACCATTTATAAAATTTTAACGGCTCATCAGATATTGCTGAGAATGGTATCGATATGAGTGAACTATTTTTCTTGTCATATCTGTTATACAGCTCTTTTAACTGAGATGTATTGAGTAACATCGTACACACTCCATTCTACCATATTATTCATCATGTGTCAATTATCTGCTATTCTCCACTGAGTATTTTATGATAAACAAACAATGTTGCAAAACAATCCGCAAGGCTATTATGTGCTTCAATTCCTTTCACGTTCCAATCATAATCATAGTACGCCGCCGCTGTTGTGAGTTTTTGCCATTTATAATTCTCATGATACACACTGTATTCACCGTAAATTTCAGCAAATTGTATCATCACATCTTCAGTACGAAAGGCGTTGCACTCCTCATCTGTTATGATATCGCTTCCCACAAGAAAATTCAAATCAAAATCAACGTTATAGCCGATTATCCAATGTGCCTGCGATAATATCGCATATAGTTCAGCGGCTTTCTCGTTTATATATGGTGCGTCAGCTACCATTTTAGGCGAGATATGATTAACGCTTTCTGCTTTTGACCATTCTTTGTGCCTGAGTGGCTTGAAGTAGCTGTCAAAAAGAACGTTTCCCTCCTCGTCAATGATAGATACCTGCAATAGCTCATCACGAAAAGGGTCAAGTCCTGTGGTTTCTGTATCTATCACTATTGATTTAGGATACTCTTTTTTCGGATAAAGCTCTTTTGTTTTCTCGGTTAATTTCCATATCAAATCTCGATAAGGCAATAAGGCAGCTTCAACCGCTTCATCAAATATCTTCTTCTGTTCCTCTTGGCGTTTCTTTTCCTCGGCTTCTTTACGCCACTTGCGATTAAGTCTTGCCAGCTTATTTTTTCTGTCCCTCTCAGGCTGAAAAAAATCCTGCAACTCTTTTTCTGTTGCAGGATCTACCTCATCAGGGCTGTAGTACACATATGAAGCTTGGCAATTCTTATTCGCCCAAAGTTCAACGCCTTTAGCGTCCTTTTTCGGCAGCTGTCCTAAGAGCGCCCACTGACGTATGGTTTTGTATTCTTCAAATTCAGGACAATAGTTCTTGACTTTCATACCATTACCTCCATTTCATTACTTACATGAAAATCTCGAACCTTATTCTTAGAGCTTCCATATAAAATGGCGTATAGTTGCAGTTAAAGATATTGTTGGGTGCATAATACTTGCTCGGTATATATGCTCTCTCTCCGTTCTTGTCGATATACGTTTCGGGTGGATCTGAATCATAAACTGTGCCGCTCCAAAGATTAAATGCAAGGCGTGTTGTTTTCAAGCTCGTATGCGTCTGAAAAGGCTTGTTCAACCCCTCAAAAATAATAACATCTTTTTTTACGTCATATAGTGCGCCAATATGGTCACGCAAAACAGTGTCCAATGTGAGGAGGTAAGCAAGTGACATATGAAAGTTATCGAGATATGGCATTTCCTTGCACAACTTATTGAACATTTTCTCGTGTTCTTTATCTTGAAAAATCATTTTTCTGTCCTGCCTTTCTTGAAAATTCTGAATTTATCAGGAATAAATGCGCTTATAATCGTACAAATTCCTGATATACAAAGACCTGCACCCAGTGAAATGTAAAATATTCTTTCCATGGTCTAATTACTCCTTTTTATAAAAAAAGGACACCTGAAACTCAAGTGTCCTTACGTTTGTATTAAGTTTAACTTTTGGTTTACTGTCGAACGAGAACGTCATAATTCTCCATTAACTTAGATAACACATCATTATATAGCTTAGTATTATTAGCAACAGCATTAAAGAGGTCGGCATTTCGACGCAAATCATGATTCAGGTTGCAGAATTGTATATTCTTATGTTTTAGAGAATTGTCTATTATATCAGAAAACTCTTTGCTTGAAATGTCTTTGACTTTTGAAATGAAAGAAAAAGCATATATCAATGCATCGAATAACATTTTAATGTTTTCTTCTTTGCTATAACTTTTATTTTCAAATATTCTAATGTTTGCTTTTATCCTGTTGCTTAATGTTAATACTGTAAGCTCATTGTCGAAATCATCGTGTTTGCCATCATACAATTTATTGCTTACTAAAGTGACCTTATTATCAATTCCGCCAATAGTGTTCTCCAGCTTTTCCAATATATCTTGCAGTGTTTCTGCCGTTTTCTGTTCACGAAGCTGGGTGAGATATTTTTTCATGAGATCAGCCCATTGCTCGTTCAGTATGTGTTCTATATCATTTATTGTCAAAAACTGAAACATTGGTAATCCCAAAATCTTTATTTCATTTATAAACTTAAAGATATTAATATTATCCGCATTATTGAATTTAATGTTTAATATCGCTTCAGACTCATTTATATTTCGCTCATACAGTTCATATTCGGTAAATACCTTGCTGTCAACAAAGGTGTATATAGGAATTTTGCTCTCATTTGCTGATCTGAATTCTTTCCTTGTGACAGAAACATATTCTTTAAATTCGTTGTTATCAGTTGTCGATGGAGATCCATATTTGCCACCTATTATCAAAATAGCCATGTCTGAATTTTTCATTGCTTCATAGCAGGAAATATCCAACGCTCTATTGGGTGTATAGCCAATATTTCCATTTTCAAATAATATTGGCTCATAATTTTTACTAACTATAAATCTCATAAGTTCTTCTCTTATGTATTTTAGATCATAAAATGTTGAACTAATAAATATCCTTGGTTTCATTTTCTTCTTCACCTTATCATTCATTGTTTTCTCCCATTTTATCATTTAAAGTGATTTTTGTCAACAAAAAAGGACACCTGAGATTTCAAGTGTCCTTAAGTTTTTATTTACCTACATCTTAAATGCAGAAATAACGATTTCTGCAAGAAGTCTGTCATATTCGTAAGGCTCATACTTTGATTTATTATGACTCAAAGTTTTGAACAGAGCTTTAAGCAGCAAACCTTTATTTGTGTTGTTCACCATATGCCCAAGATACATTGCTGTACGATTTAATACGGCTATATCAGTACGTTCGTTGTTGTTTCGAGATGAATAAAATCGACCATTTGACAAGCTGTTGTAATAACTACTTATACAGTTATCAATTTTCATTATAAGGTATTCACGCTGAACAGTGGTGAGATATTGTTGATCAAGAGCCATAAGTTTGTGACAAAACTTTTTTTGTTCAGACAGAACACCCGAACATATGCAGGCATTGCACTCATTAAGAAGTTCTGCGTAGTAATTCAATATTGCTCACCCTTTTATTTTATCATCATCGTCTTATATTGTCAACAAAAAAGGACACCTGAAATTCAAGTGTCCTGTAGTGCTACAATAGATATTGGACAAAATTAAGAAAAAAGAAAAGAGAGATAGACA
>NZ_QTXU01000014.1:0-74147 GCF_003461785.1 Ruminococcus sp. AM43-6 | reverse complement strand
TTCCCCTGCACATTTTTGTCAAAAACTTAAAAGCCGTGGTTTGCAGGGCGTTTCGATAGCCCGAAATGGCGATCAACTTGCCTTGCCCGAAAGCGCATTTGAGTTTGATAAGATTTGCTTTCTTGAAACAAAATTCAAAAGCAAACAGAGCATTTGGACGATCAAAAGAGTTTGGCAAGACACCCATTGGTATGTAACATACCGTGAGATAAGCGGAGTGAAAAAAGCGCTTTTTTACAAAGTCTGCCCAAGCAGTCCCGATATCAAACAATGTATATCCGATCTGAAAAATGCGATACAAAAAGCTCAAAAGCTTTGCGACACTATCGGCTATCACGGCTTTGAAGAAGATTTCCAAGAAGCCCACCGTCTTTTGAATGATACCGACCGCCTTGACAATGTGCTGAACGGCGCTTTGTCCGCCTGCGTTTTCGCAGGAATGGGCAGCTGGAATGACGAAGTTGCGGCGATATGCGAGGATAAAAATATCCCCCAGCACCAATACACCGAGGTCACAAACGCCCTGTTTTCGGCAATTTTGAATGTTGTATGCGGAATATGCAGCTACTAAAAATATACAATTTATAGGAGAGATAATATGAGATTTGTATGTCGATGTGGGAATATGCTCACAAATCAGCTTGACCCTAACGATACAGAGTATTATGTGTACTCTGATCGTGAATGGTCTGAATTTGAAAAAAAGGGGTGGATATATTTTTTAGATGTCCCTGATCCGAAATATGATGTGTGGAGATGTGAAAAATGTGACAGAATATATTTATTTAAAGAGAATAAGGTTGTAAAAGTTTATAAGCCGGAAGAATGAATGCAATCCAAAGCATTTATGGAAAATCAGCAGTTAAAGAGAATTATTTGGACAAAGTAGGCATTGTAATATGTAAGAACTATTTCGACGGCTTTATTGATAAGAGATGGAAATATGTTGTATTATAACAAAACTTAGTGACAAACGGTGGTGAATTTATGAGTTTAAACAAAAGATGTCCTTGGTGTGGAGAAATCATAAAAGGTCGATTTTTTCAAAGAGGTCATTATCATTGCCCTAACTGTGGTAATTATAGCAAAATATATAAATACGGTTGGATCTATGGGTTAGGAGCCATTGTCGGTTTGGCTTTTATTATTTTTTTAAAATATGTGTTTGCAATTTATAGTATATTTATATTTTGGATCATCTACTCTATTATCTGTATAGCTTTGCCCTTGGAGATGGAAACGAAACATTTCATACCCAGGAAAAAAGGCACTGCGAATTTTACTTTGATAAAAGATTTTTCGTTGATCAAACGAAAAATCTTGTTTTCAGAAAAACGAATTTTCCCTATTTGCTTTGTAGATATAAATGATAAGCCTATTTCACATACTTTTTGTATTTCGATAGAAGATGTTAAATTTATATCATCAGAGTCTTTTGACGCTAATATAAAATCCATTCCTATATCAGATCGCAATATTGACTTCAATAAAGGAGAAAGATTTTATATGTTTTATAATAATGAAAAAGTTGCTTATTGTGAATTGAAAAGCGATATTGAATAACTTAGAAATTATATCCTTGAGCAATAATACGATCGCCATACAAATCAAGAGCTGCAATTAAAAATAGGAATCTATGCAGAAAGTAGAGAAGGTGAACAGAACTGACCGTCAGAATCGAATGCTCCGAAAATAGCAATAGATATGAAGAAGCGACGATAAAGATTTAATAGAAGTTTGTTACGTATATCAAATATGGAAGATTATCTTTACACTCGTACAAATTGATGACAACATCTCAAACTTAATAATGTTCCTAAAGACAGCCGTACTCATAAAGTGAAAGTCAAGGGCGGGGGATTTTTTAGTCAAGCACACCAAATCTGGTGGGCTTCGCTCGTGGGGGATCGTCACGATGCTGTCACCTCCCTACCATAGCCCTATGCTGTCAAACAAATGACGCTGTGAGATGTTTTCGGCAACTCTTATCATTACTTTGTCATAGTCTGACATAAAGCTGTCCACAACTTCTATGATGGTGAAGCCGCTGTTGTTCAGGGCTTCTGTGAGCTTTTGTTTATCCTTGGTATAGGCGATATAGGCAGTTTGCAAGGACCTGTTATTTTGCACTGTGATAAGCTGTGAATATGGTATCTTGCTGTTTTGCAACTGCTTTTCTATTGCTTCACTCTCGCCCGAAAAGACTTTGAGGGGCTTCCCTTTTGCGGCTGTGATAAGATAGCCTTGGCAGGTGAACTTTTTCTGAGCAGACTTTATGTGAGATATCACAAAGCTTGCGTCTGTGCGGTACGAGCGTTCAAATATCTGCACGGTTTTGTTGTACCATTCTTCGTTGTTCTTTTCAACTGATTTTGATGTTACCATAGACACTTCCTTTCGTTATTCGGTCAAGCAAGGGCGGAGTTTTTTACACTCTGCCCCTGATCGACCGAACAAATCAGAGCTTTGTTACACCCCATATAACGATCTTTGCGCCGATGTATCGTGCTTCGATTATTTTTCTCGCATCATTGGTGTTGTATGCTGACACGATCTCCTGCGTTCTGCGACCGTCAATGGAAAACTGTACATTGTATTGTGCCATAACTTTCACCTCCTTTGTCTGATATAATCATAGCACAGTCTATGTGTGCAATTTTGGACATAGAAAACGGTATTATCATATTGAGGTGAATAATATGATATACAAGGGAATATTCTGGCTTATCGAGGGTGAATTATATACAAAGAAGTTAGAGTACGACAAATCGGGAAATGTTATTGGTGACGGCAGTGGACTTAACTCAAAGTCGGGGGATAATTTCAATCACAGGCTGACTTGGGAGGGACTGCAGAAAAATGTAACACATGGGAAAGAGTACAATTATTATCCTCGGGGCAGAGTGGAGATAAAGGGCGGCAAGGCTGTGATATATCTTAATCCTGCGCTGAACAGTGAGGAGATGTTGGCGGAGCTTACAAGGCTGTTCGGGCTTGATGAGCTTGATTTTGTGAGGGTCAAAAATGACGGAAGCAGGCACTACAGAGCGTATGCTCCATAGTGCCTGCGCTTTATTTTATCTCATAGATATCGTCATAGAGAAATCTCACGTTGCCCACAGTACGATCTAAATGGAAATGTCCGCAGAGCCACATTTCATAGACAAGCTTATTTCTTATTTTGGAAAGAAACTTTTCGTTATCATAATGCCGTTTGAAGCACTTGGCGGTGTTCAGGTCGGGGATATAGCGGTCTGTTGGTCTATACTCATAGGGGCAGGTATGGGTTACAACATAGTCCACTTTCCAGCCATACTGCTCGAGATTGAATTTTGCTTTATCTTTGACCGCTTTTTGAGGCTTATCGGGGATAAACTCTATGCCAAAGATATCTGACCGCCACTGTTTATTCTGCATACAAGCTCCGCCTATGGTGAGGATAGCTTTATCCTCGATAACAAATATCTCGCCGTCATTGGCATAGAGGATATTGGGATAGGCTTCTTCATAATCACCTTTGCCACAGTTCCATATTTTCTGTTTATAGCTGTTATCGTGTATCTTGCCATTTGTTATATGAAGATGCCAACGCTCTGATTCTGTATAGGTAATAGAATTCAGTGCGTCAAATTCTCCTCGGACGCAGAGAAAATTTGTGGGGATAGCCGCAAGCTGTTTTTTAAGGCTTGTGGCAAACATTTCATATGTGCTTGATAGTCCGGTATCTCCGAGGAGGATAACTGTATCGCTTTTACTAAGCTTCTTATCCTCATGGAGCTTTTTTATTTTTGAAAGATCTCCGTGGAGGTCGCCAACTACATATATCATCTTTTACGCTCCTCACATAGTCTAAGTCTGGTGATAAGGTTCATTGGAAGTTCTTTAAGGCCGGGGGCGTATTTTCTCATAAAGAAAGCGTCCTCTATATTATAGGCTACATCGTCCTGATCGCAATCGAACTCCTCATCGTCACAGTAAATACAGTACATATCCACATCAGGCAGGTATGTTTCTATGAACGAAAAGAGTATGCCCTCTCGGTGGGAAAGAATATATTCAAGCTTCTTTCGGGTGTTTCCGCCAATGGTGAAATGGTGATAAGATTCACCTACATGGTCGCCTGCAGGGAAGCTTGAAACATATACATCTTTATAAAAAGCTGTTATATGCCAATATCTGTTCATTTCATCATCATATTTTCTGTCAGGGTTGCCTTCCTCATACCTTACAGCTCTGTTATAAAGCTCTTCTATTTCTTCAAGCATTTCTTCGGTGGTGAAATATTTTATTTTTGCAGGGTTGTTGCCTCCCTCAGGAAAACACTTGCCTATATCAAGCTTGCCGTCCTTATAGCTTTTGATATGATAGCCTTTTGGTATTTTCCAATCCTCGTGGCCTTTGAATATTATTTCGGTCACTTCTCCTGTTTTGCCTGTATTAAGTCCTATGTCCCAGCCATTTTCAAGGGTCTTTATGGTGGTAGGGAGAACGAGTTTTTTAAGGCTTTTGCAGTTGTCAAAGGCATTACACTTTATTTTCTCAACGCCCTCGCTTATCTCGATATTTTTTAAATTGATGCAGTTGTCAAATGTATAGCTTGTGATCTCTTTGATACAAGGCGGAATGGTTATGCTTTCAAGGCTCAGGCAATTATCAAACCACGCATCCATTTTGGATATTTTGTCGCTGCTCATGGTAACTTTTTCAAGAAATTCATTACGGGCAAATGCAAAACGGTCGATACGCTCAACATTCGGTGGGATAACTATTTCTGAGATATTAGTGCTTGAGAAGCTATCCTCGCCGATAGCTTGAAGAGAATTTGGTAATATCACCTCGTCAACAGGCATATGCTCAAAAGCACTATCGCATATAAACGTAACGCCCTCGGGTATTCTTGCAATAAAATCTTCATATGGGTCTTTTCGGTTAAGGATATAATCTGCGTAAAGCTCTTTGGCGTTATATCCAGTAAAAACATATCTTTCGCCGCCATACTGCTCATTGGCACTTATTACGCCATACTCTACGAAGTGTTGTGCTGTTGGCTTCGTGGCAAAGGCAGAAAGGTCTATAGGCTCGTGGGAGTAGCAGCAGTCGATCTTTATATCAGGGTTTGAGAGTATAGTCAAGTCAAGGTGTTCGTCTTCATCAAAGCTCTCTGAACGTGCAAAAGCGTCTCTGCCGATATATTTTACGCTCCTCGGTATTTCGATACTGTATGTGCTGTTAATGTCAGTAAGACTTATGCAGTTATAGAAAGCACGATCACCTATATATTCTGTGAGGTCATACTCAAACTCGACATTGTGGAGGGATACACAATCCTCAAAGGCACTGTTGCCTATATATCTGACCTGTTCAGGAAAACGCACCTCTCGCAGCCTGCAGCTTTTAAAGGCGTTATCCTCGATAACTTCAAGGGACGCAGGGAATATTACATTGTCGATATCCATATTTTCAAAGGCGCTTTTTCCTATCGTTGTAAAGCCCTCCGGTATCATAAATACTTGATAGCCCGAGTTATAGGAAGTCTTTATCTGATGAGCTACCATTCTTTTTGCCATATCCTGTGTAAAAATTTTTGCCATAAAAAATCATTCTTTCTTTATCTGTTAAATCCTATATGCTTTGGCTCTTCTTCGAGGGTATCGTTCTCGGCGAGGTCAAAGTCACGGGCTTTTAGGGTCACGATATCGTCCATTGTCATGGTGCTGAAATTCTGTCTTGTGAGCCTGAGTGCCTGACCGAACAGTGCGCCCTCTATAAGATTTCTTGCAAATCTGCCGTTGCCGAAATTCGGCTTCTTGCAGACCCTTTCAAGAAAAGGCAGGAGCGTTTCGTCAACGTCGTCGGCAAGCTTATGTTCATTATTTTTAGCCATAAGATGGACGATACTAAGAAGCTCCTCGGCGGTATAGTCCTCAAAATTGACGTGGAACGCTATTCTTGACCTTAGACCGGGGTTGCGGTCGAGGAAGTCGTTCATTTCCTTTGGATAGCCTGCGAAAATGACTACCATATCGTCACGGTTGTTCTCCATTTCCTGCACGATAGTGTTTATGGCTTCGTCGCCATAAGAGCCTGAGCGGTCATCGCAGAGGGAATAGGCTTCGTCGATAAAAAGCACTGAGCCTTTAGCTTTCTTGAACATATTCTTCACCTGAACGGCTGTCCAGCCAACATATTTTCCAACAAGGTCGGAACGTCCGCACTCGATAAGGTCGCCTTTGGAAAGCACGCCGTTTTCTTTGAGTATTCTTGCAAACAGCCTTGCAACTGTGGTCTTTGCTGTGCCGGGGTTGCCTGTGAACACCATATGCATGGCTGTTCGGCTTTCTTTCATGCCCTTATCGGCGAAAATTTTCTGCGCCTTTGAATATGTTATCGCCTTTTCGATAACGCTCTTGGCGGAATCAAGTCCGGTAAGCTCCTGAAGTTCGCTGTAGGCAGAGCCTTTTATCTCCTTGGCTTCTTCCCTGTCATAAAGCTTTTTGAAGTTTGAATACTGGGGATAGATTTTTGTTTTCAGGACATTTGAATACCAAGTATCGTACATACCCATAAGCTCGCTTGCTCTATATGGGGTATCCTTTGCGCACAGGGAAAGGAGGTCTTTATCGCAGGAGGTATTCTCTTCTCTGCAAAGCTTTCTGAGATATTTATGTGCATCTTCGTTTTCTACAGTATCGTCCGCAAGCTTCACGAATGTGATAGCGCCGAGCTTTTCTTCCACAGCGTCAGGGAGAGAAGGTCCGTCATTTGAAAAGGTAAAAATAAACTGTATCTCGTTTTTGTAGTCATTGATGAGGTCAAAGAGGATATCGGGGATAGTTTCATCGGCTGTACAATTATCGCTGTTGGTACACTTTAAACCACAACAATTCATTATGATGGTAGAGCCGCTGCAGACACGGAACAGTTCACGGATATCTGAGCTTCGGGCTGATAAATTATAAAGGTCGAGGACGGTATATCTTGCACAGCCTAGCCTGTTATTTGAATACAGGGAGCTTACAAGGGTATCGGCAAGCCTATGGGCATTATCGCTTTGGACCAAATAATGTACCGGTATGCCTTTTGTCACACCGACGCTGTTCTTTCTGAAAATTCTCTTAAGCTCAGGCTCAAAGGTATCTGAGCAGAGATATTTTTTTGCTACGGTGAGAGCGTCTTTTTTATCAATGGACTTTGTGATATTTTCGCTTATGTACGATCTTCTATAGTTACTGAACAGGTCGTCCAGTTCATAGTCATTCAGCAGATCTTCATCGAACTTGAAATTATCATGATAGCCGTTGGGGATCATTCTTTTGAACGTTTCCACTGTTATTTCCTCAAAATTTATATCCACGCACTCAAGCTTTATAAATGAAAAGAAGTTCTTTACATAGGCTTTTACGTCGGCTTCAATGTCTGTCATCATTACCCCTATGATCGCCTGATCTTTTACGGCGCTTGATATAAAGGCACAGCTTCTGTTGGGCATGGTGCGTGCCATTTCATTGAACTCGTTTATAAGCTGGTTTTTCTCATCAAAGAATGTATCGTACTCTTCTTCATTATCTCTTGTTCTTCTGATAATAGACTCTTCGAGTATACATCTTGCTCTGTAACAACGCATAAAAATCCGCCTCCGTGGTCTTTTCTCATTCTTGTTTTTCGTCTATATCTGCATTATAGCACCCGGAATGTTCAAAAATGTGGACATAGCGGAAGTTTTTAATATCCGAAATTTTACCCATGGTGGGTGGTATGATAAGAGCAACACAAAAAGAAAGGACTTGATACAGTGGAAAAGAGCAAGATATACACTGCAGAAATGGCGGCGAGGGCTATGGCAGATCAGATACTCAGAGGGAACAGATATGCGGAGAGGTTTCACATTGAAGTCCCTGAGGGCATAGAGAGGATAGATGACTATGCTTTTGACAATCTTTTTGTTATGAACATAAGTCTGCCGTCGACCCTGAGAGAGATAGGCGATTATGCGTTCAGGAACACGCCGTTTCACAACCTTATTTGTCCTCATGAACTCAGGTCTATCGGCAAGGGTGCATTCTGGCGCTGTGAATATATAAAGAACATCAGGTTCAATGACAAGCTTGAATTTATCGGAGAGGACGCATTTTTCCACTGCTATTCAAGCGGCGTTGTTATACCAAAGTCGGTAAAGGTCATTGAAAAGGGTGCGTTCTATGGCGGTATCGACAAGGAAGATGACGGCACTTACAAGATAATACTTGAGGCTGAGCCTGATTTTGTTTTTGACAAGAACGTTTCAGACTATTTCTCTTACAAGGACGGAAAGCTTGAATTTCACGAGAGACCAGAGGGTCTGATGTGGAAGTCGGTCTATTGTTAATGATATGGAGGTAACGGATATGGAAAAGACTTTTACTTTTGATATGGCTTCAAAGGCTTATGCAGACTACATTCTCAACAGCAAGGACAGGTACGCTCCGCTTATTGTGGAGATACCTGAGGGAATAGAGGACATCGAGCCTCTGGCTTTTGATATGATGCCTTTAACGAGCGTCAAGTTTCCCTCGACCATGACGGAGATCAGCAATGGTGCTTTTGGGGAATCGACACTAAAAAAAGTGGAGATACCAGGGAACATCAAGAAAATATGTGGCAGTGCTTTCAGTGAGATATTTGGCATGGAAGAACTTATTCTTCACGAGGGCGTGGAGGAAATCGGCTCGCAGGCTTTCTTTATGTGTCATAATCTTGAAACACCTATTGTGATACCGAAGTCTGTAAAAAAGATCGGCACTGACGCTTTCTGGGGACTATACGGCTCGCCTGTGCTTAAATTTGAGGGCGACCCTAATGATGTGGAATTTGAGAGCGAAGAGAACAGAGAAGAATATCTCAGCGAAGGTGATGACTAATGAGGAAGATACTGCACTTGCACGGGATCGGCTCTGCAGGGGGCGGAGCGACGGCATCGGTGCTGAAAAAGCTTTTTTCTGACATCGAGGTCATTTCTCCTGACATACCTGTTCGCCCACTTGAAGCATTTGCTTTTATAAGCAAGCTGGTCGCCGGCAATGAGTTTGATTTTGTTGTCGGCACATCTTTGGGTGGCTTTTATGCAATGCTTATAAAGGGCATACCAAAATTTCTTATCAATCCCGCCATGAACGCTCCCACAGACATTGAAAACGCTATCGGGCTTGGGGAGCATGATTTTCTCAGACCAAGACAGGACGGCGCTATATCATACACCATTGACCGGAGCTTCATTGATGAGCTTGAAATTCTTCTCAAAGGATACAACTCATCGTCATATGATTTTTCAAAAGAAACTTTCGGCATTTTCGGCAGAAATGACGAGCTGCTTCACAACGCCGATATGTTCAGGGAGAAATTCGGTGAGGAAAATATGCTGACGGCGGATTTCGGGCACAGGCTGCCTGTTAGGGTGCTAAAGCAGGTGGTGTATCCTTTTATAGAAGAAAAAGTAAATTTTGTATCCTTTTATAGAAGAAAAAGTAAATTTATTGTAACTTAAACGTTATACTAAGCTGCCAGCTTAACAAAGCAAAAGAATAATTTGATATAATTACATTATAAAATTATCAATATTAATGGGGGCGTGTTTACTATGTCATATCAAAGCAATAATTCTAGGCGTTATCCAAGTAGTAATGACCGATATATAGAACGGGTAAATCAGAAGGAACGTGATCGTCAATTTTTTGAGGATAAAGCCGTCTATGATGCCAATCAGAGAAGACTTGATGAGATACAGCAAAAAAAATTGATGCGTGAACAGCAGCAGGCGGAAGAAAAACAGCGTGCTGCTGAAGCAGAACAACAGCGTAGATTGATCCGTGAACAACAATATGCTGATGAACAAAGGATCGCTGCACAAAAGAAACTTGAAGAAGAAACAAACAAGATGCGTCTTGAGACCAATCGTATGTTACAGGACGAAAACGACAGGCGAGAGGAAGAACGCAGACGGCTCGATGAACTCGCTGATGATCAGCGGCGTGAACAAGAACGTATCCACCAAAATGAACTTCATGCTGCTGAAGATGCCCATTTTCAGAGTATGATATACAAACAGAATGCAAAATCATACAAGCAGTATAATGATAGCTTTAAAAACCCTTATTATTTCGATGATGACGGAACGATAATATCTGCAGAAGTGGCTGAAGAAAAGTGGCAACAATACGCCTGCCCCACTTACCACGAATTCAGTTATGACAGCAAGTGGAGATATTACAAAGATGATAATGGCGGAATTTTATCTCAAAAAAATGCACTGCACAAATACTATCATTCACTCGATGAGGAAATGAAAAAGATTTTTTGCAATTATTATATGAGCAGAGAACTTTTCAAATCAAATAATCATTTGGTCATTGAAAGAAACAGTGAATGTACAAAAGCGGTACACGATTCATTTACTGTAATCTTTATGGACTGTCAGTTCAGGAAGATCGCTGAAAAATTATTAGAACCTACCAATAATAGTTTACAAAAGAAAAAAGAGCTTATTGCAGATAAGATCTATTCAGATGATTGGCATTCATTTGATAAAAAATGGTTTCCTATGAAAAGTGGGGAAGAACTTGAAAATGAGATTAAATTTAGAAAAGAGATTATAATTTCAAATTATGAATCAAAAATTAAGGAACTTGAAAGAGATAGAGATGAAAAAGTGCAGAGCCTTGAGGGGAAATACAATGAATCCTTGTCGATCTTAATTGGGTTAAGTGGACTATTTTTATTTTTGGCGTTCCTATTTTGGGGGTTAGGTTCATTGGGATCTGTAATAAATGGCACGTTGGGAAGAATTATGAAAGGATTTTTCGGAGGCGTCTATTCCTTATTTTTGAAAAAACCGCTTCATCTTTTCCCATATGTATATATAGCGATACGCATTCCTATTGCCATATATCGCTACAAGACAAAAAAGAAATATGAGGGAGTAAAGCGTAAATATGACGCTGATATCCAAAAGCAAAAAAGCAAAATGTCACAATTTCAAGATGAGATAGAAAAATTGACAAAATCATATAAGACTACTTCTGAAAAACTCAACAAAGCTAAAGAAATAATAGATACGAATAATGAGCAGATCCATAATGCATATGGTCTTGAAGTTATTAGGGATTATAAAGTTATTTGGGATTATGATCGTAATTTCTACTGGCTCTTTTATAAGCAATTTTTTGTAGATAAAAACGGAGAAACAATAAAAAAAGCAAAAGATTTTCTTAATGAAAAGTACACACCCGTATGCCAACATATGATATTTTTGGAGGCACAAAAGCATAGGACTATAAAGGTCGAATTACCGACGTCAGTTACAAATCGTTTTGTTATAATTGATATTTTAAAGTATTATTATGATATTCTAGATCCTAAATATACAAAAAACGTATTTGATACAAATACAGATATTTATGAGTATTACAACAAGTATCTGGCACCATATGACTATTTTTATATCTTAATACCTGATAAAATGCAAAGTAGTTGCACAAAAAGGCTTGACAAATATGGTATCAAATATAAAGTGCTTAAAGGTATTGGTGTGATAAATGAAGAGAATTTTGAACTTGGCGAAAATTTAAATGAACTGCCCAAAGAATTTAAAACACTCATATATGAGACACTTGGGTAAAAGTAACGAAATAATTTAATTGACAAAATAAAGCAAAAGTGATATATTGAAAGAAAGATATCACAGAACAGGAGGGCAAAAATGTCATATACAAAAACAGATATGCTTTCGCACAAGATCATTGAGATACTCAAAGAACACAGTGATGAAAAGCACCACCTTACTCAGCAGCAGATCTGCGGTTATCTTGAGGAAAATCTTGGCATAAAGCCTAACCGCAAGACGGTGGCTCAGCATTTGAAGAGCATAATAGGCGATGAAAGCTGCAATGTTTTCATCGCAGACAATGACAACGATGATGATAAAAGCGATAAAAAATACATCACAGATATTTACTACGCCTCTGACATCACCGCTGAGGAATATGAGTTTCTGGCAGACAGCATCATATACTCACCAATGCTCCCTGCGGACTATGTGAGGGATCTGATAAAAAAGATAAACAGCTTATCTACGGGTAACACAAAGAGCAAGGAAGCCAATCTCAGAGAGACCTTTCACTATGGCAACAAGAGCATTTTTTTGGTGATAGAAAATATCAAAGAGGCTATGAACACCAACAGGAAGCTTGATGTTACCATAAGCGATTATGACAAGAACGGCAAGCTCCTCACTAAGAGCGACCCACAGAGCGGTATAAAGCTTCAACGTGTTATGCTCAGCCCTTATGGCATCGTTATGGCAGACGGCTTTTACTATCTCCTTGCAAGTGATGTTCGTTACGATGATCTTCGTCATTTCAGGATAGACAAGATCCTAAAGGCGAGTATCTGCGAAGAGGACGGCTCTATGAGAGATGTAAAGACGCTTAGCAATGTTCCGAGGGATCTAAAGCCTGTGCAATACAAAAATCTTAACAGGTATATGCTTGACGGGACTGTGGAGCGTGTACATATCAACATAAAAAAGAAAGACATAAGTCTTGTGCTTGATACATTCGGGAATGAGTTCACCTGCAATAAGGCCATAGGTAATGACGATATCTATGACGTGACGTTCAGGGCAAATATCCAGACGGCTGTACGCTGGGCGATAGCTAACAGAAAAGCTGTGAAGCTGACCTCGCCAAAGAGGGCTGTGGATATTGTAAAAGAAGAGATCTCGGCATTGTCTGAGATGTATGGAAATCAAGAGAGGTGACTAAAATGAATGTAAATACAGTTAATTTCGGAGATATCATAAAAGAGATAAGTCATGGACTTATGGCGGAGAGCTACATTTCGGACAATGAGTTTACTAAGCCATGCGAATATCTAAGGCTTGTGGACATTGACGACGGCGTTATTGCGGAAAACTGCATTGAGATAGTTTATGACAGCAAGCGTTTTGAGAAATATGTCATAAAGGACGGAGATGTGATACTTTCTACCACGGACAAGAATTTCAAGGTGATATGTGTAGGCGATATGGGGGACAGAAAGCTTCTTGTTTCACCCACGCTTATAAGGATAGGACTTGACAAGGAGAAGGCTGACCCTTACTATATTGCGGCTTATCTTTCATCGGCAGAGGGAAAGGTTATGCTTGACGGCTGTCGCAGCGGAAAGGTACTAAGGATATTGCACACAAAGGGGTTGAAAGAGTGTGAGATACCTTTGCCGACTATGGAGGAGCAGAGAGAGATCGGCGAAAAATACCGACATCGTCTTCATGAGATAAGACGGCTGAAAGATGAGATAGAGGGGCTTTATGAGGATATTGAGATGATGAGATAGAAAATTGATCCGCATTGCGTACAAAAGAGTGTCGCTGTGCGGATCTTTTATATTGTTTGGGGGCGTTCTTCCACTTGAAAATTTCATAAATACGCTATATAATAAGGATATATCTGAAAAGGGGTGGAGATATGACCTTACAGCAGCTTAAATATGTGGTGGTGACGGCGGAGAAAGGTACTGTCAGCGAGGCGGCACAGTCGCTTTTTATTTCTCAGCCTAGTCTTACTAATGCTATCCGTGAGCTTGAAAAGGAAATGAATATCACTATATTCATACGCACAAACAAGGGCATAACGGTATCAAAAGAGGGTGAAGTCTTTTTGGGCTATGCAAGGCAGGTGCTTGAACAGGCGAGCCTTCTTGAAGAAAAATACTGCGGAAAACAACACGGCAAAAGGCAGTTTTGCATATCCACTCAGCATTACTCCTTTGCGGTGAACGCTTTTGTTGACCTTATAAAGCAGTTTGGCGGAGATGAATATGATTTCAGTATTCGTGAAACGCAGACACACGAGATAATCGAGGACGTGGCGAGAATGAAAAGCGAGCTTGGCATACTCTATCTCAACGATTTCAACGAGCCTGTGCTTTCCAAGGAGATAAAGTCCAAAGAGCTTAAATTCACGGAGCTATTTTCTGCAAAGCCACACGTTTTTGTAGGCTCTGCAAATCCTCTTGCGCAGAAAAAGTCTGTGACCCTTGACGACCTGCTCCCCTACCCTTACTTATCCTTTGAGCAGGGAGAATACAACTCTTTCTACTACTCGGAGGAGATATTCAGCACCATAAAGCGACCAAAGAATATCCGTGTCCGTGACCGTGCGACCCTTTTTAATCTTCTTATCGGTCTTAACGGCTACACCATTTGCAGTGGTGTTATTGACGAAAAGCTCAACGGCAGTGATATCGTGGCTGTTCCCCTTGAAGCGGAGGGGTCGATGCGCATTGGCATAGTTACTCACAAAAAGGTACTTTCTAATCCACTGACGGAATTTTATATCAATGCACTGAAAAAATATATAGGCGAGGAAACAAGGTTGACAACATGAGAAATATGTGATATTATAAAAGCATACAAAGCCTATAGGAATTATGTATAAAGGAGAATTTTCATGACAGAGCTTATAAAGCTTGAACATAATATAACCGATACTATAAAAGAGTCGCAGATAAAGCTTGGGTTTACCCCTAATGCGGTGACGCTTTTTTATCCTCTTGACTCACTCAACGCCATAACAGGGGGCGAACTTACTGCTGAGGAAATGATAAAAGCCATAGACGAATACAAAAGCGAGATACTTTCATGCAAGGCTTCGCTTGCTCAGGACGGCAGGATAGCTGTTACGGTATCAGAGGAGAGCGTGAGGGCTATCCACGAAAAGGTGGAGGCAAGCCCGTTCCTTGTGGAGTTTATCGGAGCGGTAAAAGAGGGGTGTTCTCTTGAAAGAGCGGCTGAGATATTCAGAAAGTACAATAAGAACGCTGTTATAACTGCTGCACCTGACGATGAATTTGACCTGCTTGCATACTTTCCAGACGGAGAGCCTGACGGCTGCCGATACTGTTTACAGGACGACTTGGGTGGCATAACATATCACAGATTCACCAAGCTTGACTATGACGCACTTTATCCCGAAAAGTCAGGAGATAACACAGAAAAATGAAAAATTTCACCTGCATAAGCGTAAATCACAAGCTTTGCGGACAAGCCTTTCGCAGCCTTTTCACATTTGACAGCGCTCAATGTGAAAAGCTGCTTTTTGACGTAAAGGACCTTTCACCTGTGCTTATATGCACCTGCAACAGAACGGAGCTTTACTTCTGCGGAACGCCCGAAGAGGGCATAACGCTTCTTTGCGGTCACAGCGGAGTGGATACCGCAAAGCTAAAACGCAAGGTCATGATATTCACAGACAAGACAGCGGTAAAAAGGCTTTACAGCGTATCATGCGGCATAGAGTCGGTGGTCATAGGCGAGGACGAGATACTTGGACAGGTTCGCCGTGCATATGATCTTTCAAGGGAGCGCATTGGGCTTTCCTCTGAGGTGAACATGATATTTCAGGGGGCTATCGCTTGTGCGAAGAAAATAAAGACGGAGACGGAGCTTTCAAAGACTTCTGTTTCCACGGCCACTCTTGCGGCTAAGGAAGCGGCACATTATAAGGATAATGTCAGGGTGATGCTTCTTGGAGCGAGCGGTGAGATAGGTTCGCTGGTCTTGAAAAATCTTCTTTCATACAAGAACGTAACTGTGCTTGCAACAACACGTTCACACAGAAATGCACTGGAATATATTTCAGACGATCCAAAGCTTGAGCTTATACCATACGAAAAGAGATATGAGCGCATTGGTGAATGTGACTGCATAATTTCGGCGACTTCAAGCCCCCACTACACTGTTACGGCGGATATGCTCAGTGATAATGAAAACAAGCTTTTTATAGACCTTGCAGTGCCGAGAGATATTGACCATGCCGTGGAAAAGCTTGCAGGAGCTAGGCTTATAGACATGGACTTTTTCACGGAGCTTGCCAAAGAAAACAATCTCAAAAAGCTTAACAGCGTGGAGAGGTCAAAGCTTATCATAGAAGAGGAAACTGACGAGCTTGAAAAGCAACTTATGTTCCATGATTTTCTTCCGCAGTTTGAGAACCTTGACAGAAGACTTTGCGAGGTTTCGGCGAAAGAGCTTTTTTTCAGACTAAAGTCGGAGCTTGATTCACAGACTTTCGGCAAGGTTATAGAAGTAATAAAAGAATACGGAGAATGACGATGCCATACTTTCCTTTTTTTGCGAATATTGAGAATATGCCATGCCTTGTAGTGGGTGGCGGACAGGTAGCTTTGAGAAAGATCGAAAAGCTTCTTGACTTTTCGCCTATAATAAAGGTGGTGGCATCAAAAGCTTGCGGTGAGATAAGAGAACTTGCAGGCGGGGGCATGATAACACTTTTTGAGCGTGCTTTTAAAGACAGCGACATAGGCGGCAGTACATTTGTGATAACTGCCACAGGGGACAGCGGTGTAAACAGGCACATTTCTCAGCTTTGCAGGCAAAGGCACATTCCATGCAACGCAGTTGATGACCCTGAGAGCTGTACGTTCTTCTTCCCTGCCATTGTTACAGAGGGGGACGTGTGCATTGGCATTTCAACAGGCGGAAAAAGCCCCACCCTTGCTTCTCACCTGAGAAAGACGATCCAATCGCAGACAGAGGGCAGGCTTGGGGATATATGCAATGTCATGGGGAAAGTCCGTGACTATGCCCTTGAAAATATATCCACGGAGCAGGCTAGGAAAAAGGCTATGGCAGAGGTTCTGAAAAAATGCCTTGAAAGTGACGTGCTTCCAACAGAGGAACAGCTTATAGAGATGATAAAGGAGCGAAAATGAAACTGAGAGCAGGCACAAGAAAAAGTCCACTTGCAATGGCGCAGACTTATATGGTACTTGACATGATAAAGGCGACTTTTCCCGAGTATGATACCGAGATAGTCACCTTCACCACAAAGGGCGACAGACAGCTTGACAGACCTCTTGACAAGATAGGCGGCAAGGGTGTGTTCGTCACGGAAATAGAACAGGCTTTGCAAAGCGGAGAAATAGACTTTGCGGTACACAGTGCAAAGGACCTGCCTGTTACGCTGGGCGAGGGGCTGGAGATATCAGGAGTTTGCCCTCGTGGGAACTATCGTGATATGCTTGTGACCAAAAAAGGCGTTGTATTTAACGATTGTGATGTTTTCACTGTTGGCACAGGAAGTCAGCGTAGACGTGGGGGCTTTGCAAGGCTTTATCCTGACGCAAAGTTTGCTGATATAAGAGGTAATGTTGGGACACGGCTCAAAAAGCTTTCTGATGGGCTTTATGACGGCATAATACTTTGTGCGGCAGGAACGGAGCGTTTGGGGCTTTCACTTGAAGAATATGAAGTGAAAGAGTTTGAGCCTTGGGAGCTTTTGCCTGCACCTTGTCAGGCTATAATTGCAGTGGAATGTGCAAAGGAGAGCAAGGCGGCTGAGATAATTTCGCAGGTATCACACAAGGAAACTATGCTCAGGTTTGAAACCGAGCGTGAGGTGATAAGACTTCTGGGTGCGGACTGCACTGTGCCTGTGGGGGCATACAGCGAGATAAATGGGGAAAAGATATCTCTCACTGTTTCAGACGGCAAGGGGCATTTTGCTCAGGGCGAAAAAGAGATAGAAAAAAGATTTGAACTTGTTAAGGAGCTGACTGATAAGCTATGAGCGGCAGAGTTATAGTTGCAGGGGCAGGCTGTGGAGATTATGACCTTATCACAATGAGAGGTTATGAGGCTCTGAAAAGCTGTGACGTGGTGATATATGACAGCCTTATAGACAGCCGTTTGCTTGACTTCTGCAAGGACGGTGCGGAGAAAATATGCGTTGGAAAGCGTGCAGGCAGACACAGCTCCACGCAGGAGGAGATAAACACGCTTCTTGTGGAAAAAGCTGCAGAGGGCGGTGTTGTTCTCAGGCTAAAAGGCGGCGACCCTTTTGTATTCGGCAGAGGGGGCGAGGAGATAACTGCACTCAAAGCCGCAGGCATACCATACAGTCTTATACCGGGGGTGACTTCCTCGGTGGCAGTGCCTGAGCTTGCAGGTATACCGGTGAGCCACAGGGGACTTTCAAGGAGCTTTCATGTTATAACAGGTCACACTGCGAACGACCTGCTCCCTGAGCATTTTGAAAGCTATGCAAAATGCGGTGGAACGCTTATTTTTCTTATGGGGCTTAGAAATCTCCCTGAGATAGCAGGCAGGCTCATTGAAAACGGCATGGGCGAAAATACTCCTGCGGCGGTGATATCAAAGGGTGCTACCCCTGAGCAGAGGGCTGTAAAGGGCTGTCTTGGCGACATTGCTGAAAAGGTGAAGAGAGAGGATCTGCCTGCGCCTGCTGTGATAATAGTTGGAAAAACCGCCGGGCTTGATCTTTCGCCTACCTACCTGCCTCCATTGTATGGAGTTTCTGTGGCTGTCACTGCCACAAAGGGGCTTTCAAGGCGGCTTATAAAGTCGCTCAATGCCCTTGGGGCATATGCTCACCGCTGCGGCGGATTTGAGCTTAGGGAGCTGCACGATGAGGTCACGGAAAAAGCTTTTTCGCGGCTTTCAGAGGGCTTTTACAGCCATGTTGCTCTTACAAGTCCAAATGGTGCGGAGATATTTTGGAAAAGGCTTAGAGAAAGCCGTATTGACATAAGAAAGCTAAGCGGAGTGAAGATAGCTGTCATAGGCAAAGGCACCATGGCGAAGCTTGAAAAGGCTGGGCTTTATGCAGACATAATGCCTGAAAAATTCAACAGCGTGGCTCTTGGAAATATGCTCTCGGACACTCTTACTTGTGAGGACAGGCTTCTTATAGTACGCTCCTCGGAGGGGTCAGCGGAGCTTGTTAAGCCATTGGCTGAAAAAGGGCTGAACTTTGATGATGTGCATATTTACGAGCCTGTTTACAGCACAGGCGAGAAGATAGATGATGACTACGCTGTGTTTGCCAGTGCAGGCGGAGTGAGGAGCTTTTTCCGTGGCGGAGGAAGCTTATCAGAGAATACAAAGTGTATCTCCATAGGCGAAGTGACGGCGGCAGAGCTTGAAAAATACGGTATAAATGGCCCTCTGCTTCCAACAGAAAGCACGGCAGAGGGAATAATACAAAAGATACTTTCAGATAAGTGAGAGGAAGATAAAAATGCGAAGATTCAGAAGATTAAGGGCAAACCCAGTAATGAGAAGAATGGTTTGCGAAACAAGATTAAATGCGGCAGACTTTATCTACCCGATTTTTGTGGCAGAGGGCAATAACATCATGAAGCCTGTTGACTCTATGCCAACAGTTTATCAGTATTCTATCGACAATCTGGAGCAGATATTGCCGCAGATAGCAGACAGTGGAATATCGGGCTTGCTTATTTTCGGCATACTGGAGAAAAAGGACGAGCTTGCAACGGAGGCTTACAATGACAAGGGCGTTACACAGCAGGCAATAAGATACATCAAGGAACACTATCCTGATATGCTCGTTATTGCAGACGTTTGTCTTTGCGAATACACCAGCCATGGACACTGCGGAGTTGTCAAGGGCGACAAGATACTCAATGACAGCACTTTGCCGCTTCTGTGCAAAATGGCGGTGAGCCTTGCAAAGGCCGGCGCTGATATTATCGCACCATCCGACATGATGGACGGCAGAGTTGCGGCAATAAGGGCGGCGCTTGACGAGAATGCTCTTACTGATATCCCTATAATGTCATACAGTGCAAAATTTGCTTCGGGATATTATTCTCCGTTCCGTGACGCCGCAGAATCTGCACCATGCTTTGGCGACAGAAAGTCATATCAGATGGATCCTTGCAACGGACGTGAGGCTCTCCGTGAGATAGAAGACGATATCGAGGAGGGGGCTGACATGGTAATGGTGAAGCCTGCGCTTTGTTATCTTGATATCCTCAGAGCCGCCAGGGACAGATATGATCTGCCGATTGCGGCATACAATGTAAGCGGTGAGTTCTCTATGGTAAAAGCGGCGGCACAGCTTGGCTGGATAGACGAGAAGCGTATCGTTCTTGAAAATCTCACTGCTATAAAGCGTGCAGGTGCGGACATTATCATAACATACCATGCTCTTGACGCCGCAAAATGGATAAAGGAGGACAACTGACATGAACACTGCTAAGTCTGAACAGCTTTACAAAACTGCCTGCGGTTTTATGCCCGGTGGAGTGAACAGCCCTGTTAGAGCCTGCAAGGCGGTTGGCACTGTTCCACTTTTTATCGACCATGCGAAAGGGTCAAGGATATGGGACGAGGACGGAAACGAGTTTATCGACTATGTATGCTCATGGGGTCCGAACATTCTTGGTCACTGCTGTGAACCTGTGATAAATGCTGTGAAAGCCGCCTGCGACAAGGGGCTTACCTTCGGTGCTTGCCACAAGGGCGAGATAACCTTGGCTGAGCTTATAAAAAAGCACTTTCCGTCTATGGAAATGCTCAGGCTCGTAAACTCAGGCACGGAAGCTGTCATGAGCGCAATAAGAGCCGCAAGAGGTTTCACAGGCAGGGACAAGATAATAAAATTCGAGGGCTGTTATCACGGTCACTCGGACGGATTGCTTGTAAAGGCAGGCTCGGGACTTATGACGCAGGCTATCCCATCGGGTGCAGGAGTGACTGAGGGCTGCACAAAGTACACGCTTCTTGCAAAATACAATGACACTGCTTCTGTGGAAAAGCTTTTTGAGGAATATGGCAGGGAGATAGCCGCACTTATCGTTGAACCATGCGCCGCAAACATGGGCGTTGTTCCGCCTGAAAAGGGCTTTCTTGAATTTCTCAGAGAGATAACGAAAAAGCACGGCACTGTGCTTATATTTGACGAAGTTATAACAGGCTTCAGGCTTTCAGAGGGGGGAGCTTCAAAATATTTCGGAGTTACCCCTGACATGACTACCCTTGGCAAGATAGTGGGGGGAGGAATGCCCCTTGCCTGCTATGGGGGAAAGCTTGAGATAATGCAGTGCGTTGCACCACTAGGCTCTGTGTATCAGGCAGGCACGCTGTCGGGAAACCCATGCGCAGTGGCGGCAGGAATAGAAACTATCAGGCAGATAGAAAGCATACCAAACTTCTATGAGGAGCTTGACAGAAAGTCGGCTATGATAGAGAATGCCATAAGAGAAAAGGGTCTGAACGTGAATCGCTGTGGCTCGCTTATGACGGTATTTTTCAATGACGAGAGAGTGAAAAGCTATGATGAGGCAAGGGCTTGCAACACGGAAAGCTACGGCAGATACTACCGTCATATGCTTCAAAGCGGCATTTACACTGCACCATCGCAATTCGAGGCGATGTTCGTTTCCTATGCTCACAATAACGAGGATATAGCAAAGACTATTGAGGCGATAGAGTCTTACAGATAAAAAAGCGGAACTGTTCAAATCAAGCTGAACAGTTCCGTTTTTTATATTCCATATATGTAGGGGCGAACAGTGTTCGCCCGTTTTGTTTGCCTGACAAACTCATGATATCCACGCAATTTTTGGCTCAATATTCCCAAATGCGGCTTTCAACATAAGTTTGCGAGAAAATCAGGCGGGCGAACGCTGTTCGCCCCTACAATGTGCCAACGTGTTATGCAGAATATTTTTTATATCAGCAAATTCTAGGGAGAAGCTCTCCGCCAGGCTGTGGGAGAAGGGTCTGTGAGCCTATCTCTGTTTTCATTACAACTCTGCCTGCGTTATCCTCTGTGACCTCGCCTATGACAGCGGCGTTCTCTGAGTTTTTGCACTTTCTAAGGGCAGAAACGATATCCTCTGCTTTGTCCTTTGGTGCGAATATAACAAGTCTGCCCTCGCAGGCAAGATACAATGGTTCTAAGCCCAGCATACCGCACACGCCTTTCACCTCGTCTGCCACCGGTATTTTCTCAGCATCAAGGGTTATTCCCACACCGCTTTGACCTGCTATCTCGTAAAGAACAGTGCCTACACCGCCTCTTGTTGCGTCACGGATAACGTGGATATCGTTTGTAACGTCGAACATGGCTTTTACGTTTGCCCAGAGGGGTGCACAATCGCTTGTTACGTCTGCCTCTATGCCGAACTCGTCACGAGCTAAAAGTATGGTACAGCCGTGTCTGCCGATATCACCTGACACTATAACGGCGTCGCCTGCTTTAGCAAGCTTGCCTGAGGTGTTGGCGTTGTCCATTATCCTGCCTATGCCCGTAGTGGTAATGAAAACGCCGTCTACCTGACCTTTTCCTGCCACCTTTGTGTCACCTGCACATATCTCGACACCTGCTTCCTTAGCGGTCTTTGCCATGGCGGCGGCTATCTCCTCAAGCTTATCCATTGGAAAGCCCTCCTCGATAACGAAAGCACAGGAGAGATACAAAGGCTTTGCGCCCATGCAGGAAAGGTCGTTCACAGTGCCGCAAATACTTAGCTTGCCGATATTTCCTCCTGCGAATTCGTATGGGGAAACTATAAAGCCGTCTGTGGTGAATGCTATCTTGCCCTTTTCCATGGAAAGCACGGCGGCATCGTCGGCGGTCAGGTCAGGGTTAGCGAAATGCTCCTTGAACACACGGTCGATAAGCTCGGAGGTCTGCTTTCCTCCTGCACCGTGGGCAAGGGTAACAAATTTATCTGTCATAATTATTCCTCTTTTCGGATAGTTTATTTTACAAATTGCCATACTGATAATATGCCGAGCAAGCGCCCTCATTTGACACCATGCACGCACCTATAGGGTGCAGCGGTGTGCAGACCTTGCCGAAAACTTTACAGTCTGAGGGCTTGCACTTGCCCTGCAAAACATCTCCACAGCGGCAGGCTGGGTTTGGCTTGCCTGTTATTTTCGGCAGGGAGAATTTTTTTCGTGCGTCAAAGTCGGCATATTCGTCACGGAGTATCATGCCTGACATTGGGATGATACCAAGTCCACGCCACTCGCTGTCGCAGGGGGTCATGACCTTTTCCATAAGCTTTATGGCGGCAGGGTTGCCCTCAGGTTTTACCACTCTCGGATAGCAGTTTCTGAAAAACGGCTCGCCACGCTGAGAAAGTTCTATGGTAACAGCAAGAGCCGTAAGAAGTTCAGCAGCCGTGAAGCCCGTAACAACGCCTGAAACGCCCTTTTTCACAAGCTCCTCGCACACGGCTGTGCCTGTGATAGCGTTGACATGGCCGGGGTACAAAAATGCGTCTGCGCTTCCCTCCAAAGCCTTATAGGCGTTTGGCATGGTCTTGTTTGCACCAAGAATAGAAAAGTTTTCAAGCCCCAGCTTTTTCGCTTTTTCTACTGCAAGGCAGGCTGATGGGGTGGTAGTTTCAAAGCCAACGGCCAGGAACACCACCTGCTCATCTCTATGGCTTTCGGCATATGAAACTGCGTCAAGGGGCGAATAGACTGTCTTTATTACAGCACCCTTTGACCTTGCTCCTGCAAGGCTCATTTCTGTACCGGGTACTCTTATAAGGTCGCCGAAAGTGCATATCACCGCACCTTTTTCAAGAGCGAGCATACAAGCCTCGTCGATAAAGCCAATGGGGGTAACGCACACAGGACAGCCAGGACCTGAGATAAGCTCAACGCTCTCAGGAAGGAGCTTTCTTATGCCAAGCCTGAAAATCTCGTGGGTGTGAGTACCGCAGACCTCCATTATGCGAAGCTTTTTGCCGTCATCACGTTTGTAGGAGCTTATTATCTCCTTTGCATTTTCTATAGTGTTCATTGGATACTCTCCATTATCTCGTCAGTTTCTTCGCTATCGTCAGAGGTTATCTTTGCGATAGCCACCCCTGCGTGTACCATGACATAATCCCCTACCTCGAGATCGTCGATAAGGTCAGCAGATACCTCTCTTTTTGCACCGCTTGCGTCAATAACAGCAGTGCCCTCGTTTACACTTACTACCTTTGCAGATAAACCTACACACATATCAATACCTCCAAAAAATTTAATCTATATCACCAAGTCGAAATCACAGAGCAAAAAATGAGATACACAGGCGACCCAAGGTCGCCCCAGCTTATTGAAAAAGTTCGACAAAAGCGGGACGTCGAGGGCGCCGTCCCCTACAATTGGCGTAAATACGCTGTTTATATGTAGGGGCGAACAGCGTTCGCCTGTTATTTTGGTATTTTTCAACAGTCTCAGGCGACCAAAGGTCGCCCCTACAGAATAAGAAAATCATCGCCGCAGGCGATACCTTAATTCCTCATTCCTCTCTCCTCATTCCTCACTCCTCATTCCTCATTCAGATAAAACGCTTGTCCCAACGCTATACCACCGTCATTGGCAGGCACAAGGCTGTGGATAAGCACTCTAAGCCCCATTTTTTCAAGACGGCACTTCACCATTTTAAGCAGAAGCTTGTTCTGAAAAACTCCCCCGCTCAGGGCACAGACCTTTACGCCTGTTCTCTCGCTTATGGTCCTGCACGCCTGTGCGGTCATGTCCGCAAGAAGTGAGTGGAACTCATAGGCAAGGCGGTTTTTGTCCTCGCTATTTTGCATACCCTGGCAAAGACGCTTGATAAGAGCCTGAGTGCAGAGCATTATCCTGCCCTCTTTTTCGGCAGTGAGCTTTTCCATAGGCTCGTAAATACCGAAAGGCTCACGGCTGAATTTTTCTGCCGCAAACTGCAACGCCATGGAAGCTTCGCCCTCAAAGGTTGAAGAACGCCTTATGCCAAGCACCGCAGAAGCGGCGTCAAAAAGCCGTCCTGCGCTTGTGGAGCTTACTGCGTTTACTTTTTTCTCTGCCATTACGGACAGAAGCTTGTACTCTTTCTCTGTACAAATACCAAGCTTTTCACAGATCTCTCCGCCCCTTTCCCCATGGGCTGAGCCTGCTATCATTGCGGCAATACGCCAACCCTCTTTTGAGGAAAGATCGCCGCCCACCTGCATGAAGGGCTTTATGCTTCCCATGCGCTCAAAGCCTGTGCGGTCGCAGAGAAGTATCTCTCCTCCCCATATGGTGCCATCTGTGCCAAAGCCTGTGCCGTCATATGATACGCCTATGACCTTTTCGCTATAGTCGTTTTCTGCCATGCAGGATAGAATATGAGCATAGTGGTGCTGGACTTTTTTCAGAGGCAGGTCAAGTCCCTCGGCAAATGCAACTGTATTGTATTTAGGGTGCATATCACAGACTACGTTTTGCGGTGTTGCTTCCAGAAGTTCGCACATACGCTTCACGGACTCCTCAAGAGCCTTTACGGTGCGGATATCAGCCATATCCCCCACATAGGAAGAGAGATAATAAAGGCTTTCCTTTCTGATACAGAACGTATTTTTAAGCTCACCGCCTATGGCAAGGGTCTGACCTTTATCACTGCATGATGTCATAACAGGCAATGGTGCATATCCTCTTGAACGCCTTATTATGTAAGGCTTGCCCTCAAATGTATCCATGACAGTATCGTCTGAGCGTATCAAGATACGCCTGTTGTGGGATAATATCAGGTCGCAGAAGCCTGCTATTTCGCTGAGTGCGTCCTCGTCGCTTCGGCAGATAGGCGCACCACGGACGTTTCCGCTGGTCATAACAAGGCTGTCGGTCATTTCCACACCGTCATCGTAATCAAAAAGAAGCAGGTGCAAAGGGGCATAGGGGAGCATTACTCCCACTGTAGGATTATCGGGTGCAACGCTTTCACAAAGGCTTCCGCTAGTTTTTTTATCAAGAAGCACGATAGGCTTTTGCCAGCCTGTGAGAAGCTTTTCCTGCACTTCGCCAAAATCGCACTCACGCCTTACGGCAGAAATATCCTTCAGCATAACGGCAAGTGGTTTTGCAGGGCGGTTTTTAAGCTCTCTGAGCCTTTTCACTGCGCTCTCGTTTTTTGCGTCACAGCAAAGGTGAAAACCGCCTATGCCTTTGACAGCGATTATCTTCCCTGCCATGACGGCTTCTCTTGCGGCTGTGATAGCCTCAGCGCCTTTCTTTTCACTGCCTATGATATAGACCTCAGGGCCGCACTCATTACAGCAAACAGGCTGGGCATCATAACGCCTTGTGGCAGGGTCGGTGTACTCCTCCTCGCAGTCTTTGCACATTGGAAAGTCAGCCATTGTGGTACGCTCTCTGTCATAGGGCATAGAGTCCATTATAGTGAGCCTTGGACCACACTGAGTACAGTTTATAAAAGGGTGGAGATATCTTCTGTTTGTTTTATCAAAAAGCTCCGCCTTGCATTTTTCGCACACTGCAATGTCAGGGGATACGAAAATATCCCCTTTTTCCTTTTCGCTTTCGATTATCTCAAAGCTGTCAAAAGGCGGTTCGTCGGTATGGGCGGAAATTATCTCCATTATCACCGAACGCTCAGGGGGACGGCTTTCAAGGGCTTTTTTCAAGTCCTCCACAGCCTTTTCACTGCCCTGTGCGTGTATCTCAACATAAGAGCCTTTGTTTGCCACAGTGCCGAAAAGTCCAAGGTCTGACGCTTCACGGCTAACAAAAGGTCGGAAGCCCACGCCCTGAACGATACCATAAACACGAATTATCTCAGTTTTCATCAGATAAGCTCCCTGACGGTATCCTTTATCTCGTCCTCTGCTTCACTGCTGAGAACGTCTATAAGCACGTCCTCAAACTCCTCACCGTTCTGACCCTCATCTATGGCGGCATTTCTGAGCCTGCCTAACATTCTCACAGTATGCACTGTAGGTCTGCGACGAACGGAGTCCATGAGAATGTTCTCATAACCTCTGCCGTAAAACTGCTCCATATATCTTACCACGGCACTTGTCATGCTGATATCAGCCATGGGGTGTCTTTCGAGAAATCTAAGCAGGGGCAAAACTGCGTTTATGCCCTCGCCGCTTTCGTCAAGCTCCTCCATGCAGTTTTCGGCTTCATATTCAAACTCCTCTGAGCCGAGATATTCTTCAAGACGCTCTATAATTTCTTCTGTCATATCTTTTCACTCTCTCCCTGCAAAAGTCTGCCTGAAAGTCCGAAATGCGGAAAGTCTATAAACTCGCCGCTGAAATTTTTCATAACACGTCTGAGGGTCTTGTCTGCGATAACAACGTCATAGTTATCACCAACATTGTCGCAAAGGTCGCTTTCGTCTGCAAGGAAAAAATCACTCTGCTGTGAAAGCTCCTTTTTCTGCATAAAAAACGTTGCCGATGTGCAATGACACTTGCCGCTTTTTTCTGTGATAAGCTTTCTCACAGCGTCAGCCGCTGTTTGGTTATGTATCACAAGGACGTTTTTATCCGCAAAGTTATGAGCTTTTTGCACTATCTCCTCAGGCAGACAGCTTCGTGGATATTCTATCTCATAAGGCGTGCCGAACTTTTCTTTGAGATACTCCGCCGCCTTTATTGCCGCCGCTGAACAGACTATGTTCATCTCTGCCGCAGCCGCATTTTTCACATCATCAAGGGTGCTTCCCATGCCGTAGCATATAACATTCTCCCAACCCTTTGCCTTATACTCCGCAACTATCCTCTCGGGGCTTATGATACTAAGCTCCAAAGGTGTTGCACCTATAATGCCAAGCCTGCCTTTCTGAACAGGCTTGCTCTCAGTGGCAAAGGTCTTGAAAAGCTCTATCCACACCGGCTCTGAGCCGCTGTCATAATAGTTTGTGCCTGTACACTCGGCTGTTATGCAAGGCAGTCCTGTTTTCTTCTCTGCCATTCGTTTCAACGCCCTCATATCTGTTGCGATGACAGCAGGCACAGGTGTGCCTATTATGGCGGTGAAAGCAGGTGATATCTGCCCACAGGCTTTGGAGAGCTTTTCGATAAGCCTGTCGTCACGTCCTAAAATTGCGTCCATATCACGAAGCCCTGCGCTGAAAACTGCGCTCTTTTTGGTAAACCACCTTGGCTCGTCAAAGCCGCAGACGTTGCCTGCACAGCCGCCTGCGTCGCATATTACCATTAGTCCTCCAAGCTCGTAAAGCACTGCCGACGCTCCTGATTGGTCAGGGGCAAAGGGTGACAAAAGCTTCAAAAGATTTTTCATTTATCCTCCGCTCCTTTCCAATCAAGCGCCTTTTCAAGGTCGCAAAACAGCTTTTTTACACCTGCATAGCCAAAAGGCTGGATCTCGTCATTGAAGTCTGCTCCTGCTATGTCAGGGTGGTAATAGGCACAGTCCTTGCCGATATAAACGTTCACCCTCTCGTCAGGCTCATAAAAGAGCATTGTTGGTGAGAGGTTTGAATATATTTTTGTTTCAGGTGAGAGCTGTGCTATCTTTTTCACAAAGCCGAAATTTCGCTCTCCCACAGTTCCGAATATCTCCGCCACCTTGAAGCCGTATCTTATAAGAGCCAATGCCATTTCTATAGGGTCGCAGTTTGAAAACTCGCCCACTGCAAAGCACAGCCCTTTATGCTTTTCTCTGAAATCATCTATAAGAGCCATGATCTGCTCATAATACTCTTTATCGCAAAGCTCCGCTCCTATCGCCTGACCCAGCAGACGATACTGCGTAGATATCTTGTCAGCCTGAAAAACTCTCGCAAGCTCTATAAAAGGTATGTTAAGCTCCTGCTCCATTTGCTGGGCGGCATATCTTGCTTCCGCATTGAGTACAAGGGAAAAATTCGCTTGCGACATTTTTTCATATTCCTCGAAGGTATCACACCTTGAAAGCTCCCTTATGGTCTTTACGCCTGCACTTTTCAGCAGGCTGTAAAGCTCGCAATCCTCCTGCAAGGGTGAGAAATAACCGAGGATATTCACCTCGTCAGACTTTCTCTTGCGAGGTTTCAAAAGGGAATACACCGATTTTCGCACTGAAGCCATAGGGGGCAGACGCTTTTCCCTTGTAAGGGCATACATATAGCATGGCACAACAGGCACGCCTGCTCGGTCGCTGGATTTTCTGCACACTCTGTCCATATCAGTGCCGAGGAGAGCGTCAACGCAGGTTATACATATCATCACCGCCGAAGGAGTGTAATCAAGGCTTTGACAAACCTCCTCCACGGCTTTTGGTATCTTTGTGAGGTGTCTGCCTGTGACGATATCGGTATCGTCAAGAAGCAGGTAGAAGAATCTGTCGCCATAGCCGCTTTCCGCACTGAGCATAGTGGTGTTTCGTCCACAGCAGGCAGGAGCCACAAGAAGCATAACCGAATTTGGCACTGCAAGTCCTGCTCTTTTTACACCAAAGCCCTGCGCTCCCGGTGAATTGAACGCCAATGTTGCAGGAGAGCTGTAGATAAGGTGCTTTGCCGAAAGAAGCTCGTCAGGGATATTATCCTTTCCCTTTTGGGCAAGCTCCGCCGCTGTTATGTAAAACGCTTTAGTCATCGTTGTCCTCCTGCATAAGGGTCTGGGCAAGCTTCAAAAAGCATTTTGCCGCCTGACAGTCAGGCTCGCCCTCTATGACGGTCATGCCCTTATCCTCACATCTGATGATATCGTCGCTTCTTGGTATATCCGCAACGATATCAAGCCCTGCGCTTTCTGCAAAGGCTCTGACCTTTTCTTCCTCGCCCTCAACGTTTCGCCTGTTCATGACGATACCACGGACTTTTGCATAGCTTCTGTCGGCAAAGTTTTTCACCGCACTGTTTATATTATTTGCGGCATACAATGCCATTTTCTCGCCTGAGGTGACGATAAGCACCTTTGAAGCGTAGCCCTCTCTGATAGGTGCGGCGAAACCTCCGCACACAACGTCTCCGAGAACGTCATAAAGCACAACGTCAGGCTTATATTTTTCAAAAAGCTTTAAGTCTTCAAGCAGGCTGAACGTGGTGATTATACCTCTGCCTGCACAGCCAAGTCCTGGGGTAGGACCGCCTGTTTCTATACAAAGCACTCCGCCATAGCCCTCTTTTGATATCTCCTCTATGCTCTCAGGCTCATCGTCATGCTCTCTGAGATAATTCATCACAGGCATAACAGGCTCGCCTCCAAGAAGATTTATGGTGGAATCTGCCTTTGGGTCACAGCCTATTTGTATAACTCTTTTCCCAAGACTTGCAAATGCGGCGGCAAGGTTTCCCGTAACAGTGGATTTTCCTATTCCGCCCTTTCCGTAAACGGCTATTTTTATCATAAAAGTATCCGTGCGAAAGCACGTTCCTCCTTTTTATATGTTAAGTATTTTGCTTACATCTTTATCTATCAGATCGGGAATATCTTTAAGAAAACATCTTCCCGAAAAAGCAACGTGTGGCAGTGAAACAAATCTTGCCCCTTTGCATATAGGTCTGAAAAGCGGGTCTGCTATGACGGTCTTATGCTGTGAAAAAAGCTTTTCAAGCTCTGCTTCTTCCTCGCAGAAAATGTCCGTCCCTGACAGCACCTCGCTGTTTCTTATGCCAACTGTCGCCACAGTTTTTGCGCCAAGTTCAGCCCCAAGGGAAGAAGCAAAAACGCTTTCCCCTGCAACTATCATATGAGCATTCTCTACAGCTTTTTCACCGCAGGAATTTATACAAACGCCCTCTGACACTGCTCTTTTCAGGTCAGCGGAAAGCTTTTTGGAAAAGCTTTTTCCCACAGGCACGCCCACAACATATGGCACTCCATAGGTATCAAAAAGATACTTTGCCGCAGCTATCCCGTCTGAGGATATAACAAGGCTTACAGCCGCCTGTGGTGCGGTAGAGATCTCATCAAGACTGCTGTCCATAGCAAAACAGCTTTGCACTGAAAAGCTGTTATCCAAAAGCCACTTTTTTATGGAGCTTACGCTTGTATTCACTGAAAAGTCAAGAGGCGTTGCACCAATAATATTCACTGAATTTGCCTGCTTTTCTTTTCCCTCACGGCAGAATAGCTTTGCGATATTAAGAAAAGCCCCCTCTGCTCCTTGAAGATAGGAATGAGTGCCGTTGGTATCAACGAAAAATGTGGTCAGACCCGTTTCACGCTCTATCTCCTCAGCGGCTGAACTGTAGTCAAAGCCTGTCATTGCAGGCATTGGCGAACCGCAAATGGCTATGAATTTGGGTGAAAGCTCACCTGACGCTTTTGCCACATCACGAATGAACTTGCCGTCATTGCCCATAACGGCGTCCGCTTCTGTTAGTGCAGAAATATATATCATGCTTTTGCGGTCATACCAACGAGGTTCATCGTGTGTGGCATAGGTGGAGTTACAGCCCGAAGCGTCATGGACGACGGTCATTCCGCCAAGTTCATAAAGCGCCGAGCATACTCCCGAAGTATCCGCCGCATATATGGATATCACTTTTGCATTCATAGACAGCTTTCACACCCCCAGCCCTTGTGTTGTATCACCTTACGTCTGTCCTTTTTGTTTACTGCTCCCTCAGCCATAAGCTCTGCAAGCCTTTTTATGCCCTCGAAGCCGTATCCGCCGCCCCCTGCGACTATATCAACAAAGTTATCGGTCTGGCAGAAAAACGCTGCTTTCTGACCTACTGCAAGATATTTTTCTTTACACTGTGAAAACTCCATTTTCACATTCACAGTAGGGAGAATTTCAAGGTCGTGGCAATGGGCTTTCAGCCACTCAAAATCTGCCCTTTCCTCCTCTGAAAAGCTGTCGGCGTAGCAACGCTTCACATTGAAGCCTTTCTCTGCAAGAAGTCTGCAAAAGCCAAGGGGTCTTGGCAGAGCGGTATAATCCACGGCTATAGGCATATTTTCCACTATCTCAAGGGCATTTGCAAGAGCCTTGTCGGCGGCTTCTCTGTCAGCAGAAAAGTCAGGCATTTTCACACCAAGCTGGGTGCAAAGCCTGCTGTAATTTTTCTCTATCTCATCATAGCCATAGCACAAGGGCAGATACAAATGCTTTGTGCCAAGTCGCTTTTCAAGCTCCTCTCCTGACGGCTTTGCCGTGGGGATATAGGTGATATTCAAAGAGCTTTCCGCCATGGAGAGATACTCCTCATAGGTCTTGCACTTTGTTATGTCAAGAAGCTCAAAGCCTGCTGAGTTTATTATTTTTACAAGCTCGGAGGCTTCGTCCGTGGCTCTGTCACAGCCTATTATTGCCGCCGTTTTAGGCTTCTTTTCGCACTTTTCAAGCGGCTCATAAAGCTGTTTTCTCATAAGGCTGTCCGGAGAGATAGACTTTCTCATGGTTGGCGTCATGTAGCAATCTATAAAATGCACCTGCGGAAACAATGCCGAAAGCTCGTCTATTATCATTTTGAAGTCACAGCCTGCAAAAAGGTGGACGCAGCTCAGAAAAACCAAAACGCATTTTGGCTTTTCCTCAAGTCTGTTTATTATATCCCTCACTCCGTCGATAACGTCCTGCTCCATTGTGCCGTCATACAGATCCTGCTCAGAAACAGTCACCCATGACATTCTGTCCATGGCATTCATCTCTACCGCAGTGAGGATAACGCCCCTTAAACAGCCCTGTGCGCAGACAAATATCTGCCGTGACTCAGGGATAAGCATACCTGTATGGACGATATTCCACACGCCCCTTGTGGGAGGATTATATTCAAGACCGCTTTCAAAAGGCGCAGGAAAAGCCGCCTTCGTTATATTTATGCCGCTCTCTTTTATCATTTTTCTTCTCCCATACCGCAAAGCTCGGCTATCTTATCCGCAAGGGTTTTATACTGCTTTGCCGCAGTGCTGTCAGGAAAAGCTTCCATGACAGTTTTGCGCATATCCTCAGCTTCGCTCACAAGGTCGCTTCGGTCTATCTCGGCTATCACAGAGCTGTGAAAATCAGCCGCAAGCTCTGCCGCTTTTTCCTCCTCGTTTTTTACGTTGCGTTTATTGAGGATAAAACCGCCAAGTGAAGCATATCCACGGCTTTTGAAATTTTCCACCGCCATTGCGATGTTTGCGGCGGCATATACAGACATACTCTCGCCTGATGTGATGATAAACACCTTATCGGCATAGCCCTTTCGCATTGGCATTGAAAAACCTCCGCACACCACGTCTCCGAGAACGTCATAGATAACAACGTCAGGCTGATATTTTTCATATGCGCCCTTTTTTTCAAGCTCCTCCAAAGCGGCGATTATACCTCTGCCTGCACAGCCAAGCCCCGGGACCGGACCGCCTGCTTCAACGCACACAACACCGTTATAACCTACCCTTACCATATCTTCAAGGTCAAAGCTTTCGCCTTTTCGCACAAGGTCAAGAACGGTGGGTATCCTCTCTCCCCCATGGAGAAATATGGTGGAGTCAGCCTTTGGGTCACAGCCTATCTGCATGACTTTCAGACCTTTTTGTGCAAGTGCAATACTGACGTTTGATGCCGCCGTTGACTTTCCTATTCCGCCTTTTCCGTAAAAAGCAAGCTTTATCATTATCTGTGATCTCCTCTTGATATCTTTATTTTATAGCCTATGGACTCCATTCGTCTTTCAAGACAAGCCCTGCACTGTGCTGACTCGTCACCTGTGCATATCTTGTTGTCATAGAGCATATATTTTTTTCTCACTGCCACAGGGGACAGATTCGGCATTATTACGTTCGCACCTGACAGCACCCCTTGTTCTCTCCCTTTGGGATTTATAGTACCAAGGGCTGTGGTGGCAGGCAAAAGAACGTCGGGGAGCATTATCCTGCAAATGCTCAACAGAAAGAGAGTAAGCTCATATGAGCCTTGTGGACAGCTTCTGAAAGGCGTGTCCTTATGTGGGAGAAAAGGTCCAATGCCTATCATTTCGGGCTTGAAACCGCACATAAACTCCATATCCTCAGCAAGGCACTCCGCCGTCTGATACGGCGAGCCTATCATCATTCCACAGCCTGTCTGATAGCCTATCTCTTTTAGATCTGAAAGGCACTCCATTCGGTTTTTCCAAGACATTTCGGCTGGGTGGAGCTTTTTGTAATGCTCCTCGTCGGCGGTTTCGTGCCTGAGAAGATATCTGTCCGCACCTGCATTGAAAAAGGCTTCATAGTCCTCACGGCTTTTCTCACCTAGGGACAATGTCACCGCACAATCAGGGTGGCGTTTTTTTATCTCGCTGACGATACCACAGAGCATTTCTCTGTCATAGAAAGCGTCCTCACCGCTTTGAAGCACAAAGGTACGAAAACCATAGCCGTAGCCCTCGTCACAGCACTGCAAAATCTCCTCGGCGGTGAGCCTGTATCTGCTCACGTTGCCGTTTGAGCGCCTTATTCCGCAGTAAAGGCAATCGTTTTTGCAGATGTTTGAAAACTCCACTATGCCCCTTATGTAGATATCCCTGCCGAACATTTCCTGCGAAATGCCCCTTGCAAGCTCTGCGGCATAGGCTCTGTCGCTCTCGTCATATTCTTTTATAAGCTTCACCCATTCATCGTGGGAAAGCTTTTTCTCGCAGTTTAGTTTATCAATAAGTTCTCTGACCGCCATTGTGATCTTCAAGCTCCTTTACAAGATGTGGAAACACTTCTATGCTCCGTTTGAGAATACCTTTCATATAGGCAATTGCAATGCCATAATTTGTGAACGGCACGTCTGCGTCACAAGCACATTTCATTCTGTAGGTAAGCTCTTTTGAGCCTAGCATACAGCCGCCACAGTGTATACAAAGCGCAAAGTCTGAAAGCTCTTCTGGAAAGCCATGACCTGAGGACAGCACTATCTCAAGATTCTTGCCTGTGTATTCTTTCAGCCAGTTCGGAAGCTTCACAGAGCCTATATCACCGCACTGTCTGTGATGTGTACAGCCCTCTGAAATAAGCACCTTGTCACCGTCTTTAAGATCGTCGATAGCTTTCACGCCCTTTACTGCGGCGTCAAGAAAGCCCTTATATCTAGCCATAAGGATAGAAAACGAGGTGAGAGGGATATCCTCGGGAGTATCCTTTGAAACTCTTGCGAAAGCCTGACTATCCGTTATAACAAGTGCAGGCTTCTCTATCCTGCCAAGCACTCCTGAAAGCTCAGTTTCTCTTACCACCACTGCACAGGCATTTGCTTCAAGAACATCTCTTATCGCCTGCTGTTGTGGCAGGATAAGCCTGCCCTTTGGTGCGGCGCTGTCGATAGGGGTGACAAGCACCACCATATCGTCTGGCTTTATAAGGTCGCCCACAAGCTTCATTGTCATGGTGTCTGTTTCAGTGAGCTTTGCAACGGCGTTTTTAAGCTCCTCTATGCCTGTTTTCTCTTTTGCGCTGACGTACACTGAGCCCTCCTCTTTTGGGATATCAGTGAGCAGGTCGGCTTTGTTTTTGGCTATAATAAATGGTATGTTTTTCTCTTTGAATATTGAGATAAGCTGTTTTTCGCAGTCGCCAAGGGGCAAAGTGCAGTCTGTTACAAGAACTGCGCAGTCCGTTCTGTTTAGTATCTGCTTAGTTTTCTTCACACGAAGCTCTCCAAGCTCGCCCTCGTCGTCAAAGCCAGGGGTATCTATTATCACAACAGGGCCAAGGGGCAAAAGCTCCATTGCCTTTGTAACAGGGTCAGTGGTAGTGCCTTTCGTATCGGATACCACTGCAAGATCCTGATTTGTTACTGCATTCACAACGCTTGATTTTCCTGCGTTTCGTCTGCCGAAAAATCCTATATGTATACGTTCTCCGCTTGGTGCGTCATTAAGTCCCATTGCAAAAGCTCCTCTCAAAAAAATAAGCCATACCCCTATGGATACAGCTTTTCTATAGCAAAACAAGACCACACGATAGTGCAGTTTTCTGCTTGATGTGTATTCTTTCGCCTTAAAGGAGAAAACTCGTTTTCGGCGTCAGGGTCACAAATATTTATTAGATTTTTACTGTGGCGAATAAAGGGTCTTGGCGGTCACTCCCTCAAGCCTGCCTATCTTGCCTGCAAGAGAATTTATAACGTCCTGCGGAGCGTCAACTGCCACACTTATTATGTTCATGCCACGTTCTCGGTATGGCAGACCCATTCGTCCTATTATATACTCGGCATGCTCATGAAGAATTGCGTTTATCTCCTGCGCAGAGCCGTTATCGTGTGCGATTATTGCAAGTATTGCCACACGGGTATTCATAAAACACCCCCGTAATGTAAAAGTGTACTTTGTCTTACTTTATGATAGCACGATTTGTTGGCGTTGTCAATTGGAAGTTATCTATTTGAATAAATTTTTTAGATAACATTTGACTAAAATATACGACATATACTATTGACAAGTAGAGTTAGCCATGGTAAACTTATTCTGTGAAGTTCTTTTAGATAAAACATAAGAATAAAATATAGCTATGGAGGAAAAGACAATGACTCTTGATAAGCTTAAAACGGGTGAGTCTGCCGTGATAAAAGCGGTAGGCGGCGAGGGTGCGCTTAGGCTGCGTTTTCTCGACATGGGACTTATACCCAAAACAAAGGTGAAAATGCTAAAGCGTGCGCCAATGGGCGACCCTCTTGATATAGTGCTGAGAGGCTACGAGCTGACGCTCAGGATAGAGGACGCAAAAAACATAGAGATAGAAAAAACAGAGGAGAATGACCATATATGAGATTTGCCCTTGCAGGAAATCAGAACTGCGGAAAGACCACGCTTTTTAACGCCCTTACAGGGTCTAATCAGCACGTTGGAAACTTTCCCGGTGTAACAGTCGAGCAGAAGGTCGGTGACATAAAGGGGCAGAAAAACTGCACTGTGGTGGATCTGCCGGGAATATACTCACTGCGCCCTTACACGCAGGAAGAGATCGTCACCCGTGACTACATAATAAATGAAAAGCCTGACGGCATTATAAACATTGTTGACGCCACCAATATAGAACGAAATCTGTATCTCACTTTACAGCTTCTTGAACTGCGTGTGCCAATGGTGCTTGCCTTAAACATGATGGACGAGGTAAGAGCCAACGGTGGAACGATAGACGTAAAAATGATGAGCGACGCACTTGGCATACCTGTTATACCGGTAAGTGCGGCAAAGGGCGAGGGTATCTCAGACCTTATCGACAAGGCTGTAGAAACCGCCCGAAACAAGACAAAGCCTGTTGTCACAGACTTTTGCTCAGACGATTCCGCTGTGCACAGATGTATACACGCAGTTGTGCATCTTATCATGGATCACGCAAACCGTGCAGGCATACCGCCGAGATTTTGTGCTTCAAAGCTTATTGAGGGTGATAAGAATATCGAGGATCAGCTTGAGCTTAATCAAAACGAGCTGGAGCTTCTCGAACACTGCATAGTGGAAATGGAGGACGAATCAAAGCTTGACAGAAATGCGGCACTTGCAGATATGCGATACGACTTTATCGAGAAAGTCGTTGCCATAAGCGTTGTGAAATGCCACGAGAGCCGAGAACACAAGCGGAGCGTAAAAATAGACCGCATACTAACGGGAAAATACACTGCACTGCCTGTATTTTTCGGGATAATGTTTCTTGTATTTTTCCTCACATTCAATGTTATCGGCTCGACATTATCAGATTGGCTTTCTCTCGGCATAGACAAGCTCACCGACCTAGCAGACAAAGGGCTTACAGCCTACGGCATAAACCCTGTTGTACACAGCCTTATAATAGACGGAGTTTTTGCAGGCGTTGGAAGCGTTCTAAGCTTTCTGCCTATAATAGTGACGCTGTTCTTTTTCCTTTCCATACTGGAGGACACGGGCTACATGGCACGAGTGGCATTCGTAATGGACAAGCTTCTTAGAAAGATCGGTCTTTCGGGACGAAGCTTCGTGCCTATGCTCATAGGCTTCGGCTGTTCTGTGCCTGCTATAATGGCAACGAGGACGCTTGTATCAGACCGTGACAGAAAAATGACCATACTTCTTACCCCTTACATGAGCTGTTCGGCAAAGATACCCATTTACGCAGTTTTCTGTGCAGCATTTTTCAAAAAATATCAGGCGCTTGTGATGATAGGCTTATACATAACGGGCATAGTGCTTGGGATAATAGTTGCACTGATACTGAAAAATACAGCTTTCCGTGGCAAGCCTGTGCCGTTTGTAATGGAGCTTCCAAACTATCGTCTTCCTTCGGCAAAAAGCGTAGGACTTCTTCTTTGGGACAAGGCAAAGGACTTTATACAAAGAGCTTTCACAGTTATATTCTTTGCGACTATCATAATATGGTTTTTGGAGACCTTTGACGCAAAGCTCAACGTTGTAAAAGACTCCTCCGACAGCCTGCTCGCTCTTATCGGTCAGGCTATATCGCCAATATTCAAGCCATTGGGCTTTGCAGATTGGAGAGTGACCACCTCGCTTATTTCGGGCTTCACTGCAAAAGAGGCGGTAGTAAGCACAATGGCGGTACTGATGAACACAAGCACTGCAAATCTTGGCACTGCTCTTTCGGGAGCATTCTCCACCCTTTCCGCACTGAGCTTTCTCGTATTCACCCTGCTTTACACCCCATGTGTTGCGGCGGTGGCGACCATAAAGAGAGAACTTGATTCAAGGATACAGACAGTTGGCGTTGTGATAATGCAGTGCATGGTGGCATGGCTGTGCGGCTGTGCGGTATATCAGATAGGAGCATTATTATGAATACAGCCGACTGGGTAGTGGTGATACTTCTGCTTTTATGGGCAGTGGCGGCGGCAATAAGTATATCAAAGCAAAAGAAAAAAGGTAAGTGCTGTGGCTGTTGCTCACACTGTCACAGCAGATGCGGCAAAAAATAAGGCATAAAAGTAGCGGAGAACTGCAAAAAGAATGCGTTCTCCGCCATTTTATTAATATATAAGCAACACTAAGAAAATCAAAAATTTACAATACAACTGACTTTTTTCGTTAATATACCTGACAAATAAGCAAAAGTGTGATATAATATAGCTTAGGGCGAAGTAATCTACCCTGTTTTTTTTGAAATATGGTTAGTTTAATCTAACTTTATAAAGAAAACCAACTTAGAAAGGTCGGTATTATGAAGAAACAATTTTTTAGCAATGAGAAAGACGGTTTTTATGGTACATATTATGAAAATCCAAAGGGTGCAAACTGCGCAATGATAGGTCTGTTCGGCGACGATCCTAATGACTTTATGGCAAAGTGCGGAGCAAAATGGCTTCACAAAAATGGCGTGAACGTTATGTGTATGTCACCTGACGTGAAGAACTACGGCCATGTGAACTTCCCGCTTGAAAGGATAGAGACCGCTATAAAGTGGCTCAAAAGCCATGGAAACAAGAAGATAGGCATAATGGGAATGAGTACGGCAGGAATGGATTCCCTTGTGGCAGCTTCATATTTCCCTGACATAACACTCACTTTCGGTCTTACGCCAAGCGACTTTGTATGGCAGGGCTTTGAGCAGGGCGAAAAAGACGGCTGCAAGGAATGGCCTATCCCTGACGCTTCCACACTTTCATGGCAGGGCAAGCCGCTTGCCTATATGCCGTTCGTTTATGCCCACCCTGAATACTATCACAAAATAGAAGAAGAAACCAAAGGCTCGGGAGATATAACACGAAGCACGCACCTTTTTATTGACTCTGAAAAGGCAAGAGAACATACAGAGGAAGAAATGATAAAGGTTGAGAACATCAAGGGCAAGCTTATAATGGTGGGTGCTGATGACGACAGCTTCTGGGAGGCAGGAAAATACGTCCGCCGCATGGATAAGCGCTTGAAAGAACGCCCTCACGAGTGCGATTACGAAGCCCTGACTTACGAGCATGGAACGCACTTTGTGCTTCCTGAGACAATGCTCAGAAAAGCACTTCCTGTGGGACTTAAATTCGTAATGAAATTTATTTTCAAGGCTGCAAAGGACTATCCTAAGGAGTGCGAGCAGACAAGAAAGGATATCGACAGACGACTTTCTGCAGCTTTAAAACAGTGGGTAGCTGAATAAAAAAAGCCCATAAAATACGCTATTTTGTGTAGGGGCGACCTCTGGTGCCCCTTGCTCGATATGTTTTACGATAAACAAAGACCGACTTCCAGCGAACAAAAGTTGAAAGTCGGTCTGTTATTTTTTGCAACAGCATAAATGCTTTCAAAAAGAAGATTTTTGTGAATTTTGTGAGTTTTCTATTGACATTAGAGTGCGGATATGGTAACATTAACGGTGTGTGAATATTTTCTAATAGCAATCACATATCAAAGCAAAAAAGCAATTATTTTATATAGATAGTGGTGGGTCGTCATGACCCTGACGAAGGAGCAAGCTATGTTTACAAGCGATACAGCGAAATATAAAATAATAGGTATCTGCACTTCATGCGTACAATCTGACTATGTGAGAGAGATAGTATCTTCCATAAGCCGAAAGGGTGTAAAAGAGGGCTACAAGGTGCTTCTTTTCAACACCTTTTGCGACCTTTATCACAACAGCTCCTACAACCATGGTGAAGCAAGCATTTTTGATCTTATAAATTATGACATTCTTGACGTACTTATAATAATGCCCGAGGCAATAAAAAGAGACAGCATTTCCAACGAGATAAGCAAGCGTGCCCATGAACACGGTGTTCCTGTCATATGCGTTGACAGTACAATGGATAATTGCTGCAGTGTGACATTCAATTACTCTGACGTTTTTGAAAAGATAGTTCGCCATGTGATCGAATTTCACGGCTGCAGAAGAGTTAATTTCATTGCTGGCGTAAAGGGCAATGCTTTCTCAGAAGAGCGTATAGAAGCATACAAAAAGGTGCTTGCGGAAAACGGCATAGAATTTGAGCCTGAGCGTCTTGGCTATGGTGACTTCTGGGATATGCCAACAAAAGGAGTATTGGAGAAATTTTTAGAAAGCAGTTTGGAATTTCCGCAGGCGATAATATGTGCAAACGACGCTATGGCGATAGCAGCTTGCAGCATACTGAGAGAACGCGGCATAAAAGTGCCTGAAGACGTTATTGTAACGGGCTTTGACGGCATCGAGCTTGAACAGTATAACAGCCCTCGTCTTACAACGGCGGCTGTAGATAATGATGTGCTTGGCGAAAAGATAATAAACGCCATAGACCATATGATGAACGGAGTTCCTCTTCCTGAAAAAATAGAGGTCAGCTACACCATGAGGATATCCCAGTCTTGCGGCTGTAAGAAAATAGACCCGAGAGAAGTAGGCGACAAGATCCTTGAGCTTTACCATAGAATGAACAATTCTGATGGTCACGAACAGCATATGTTCTCTTATCTTGCAAAATCAGTGGAATGTCACACCGTAGAAGAAATGGCAAAGGTAATGGCACGTTCGGGAGATTATTATAGCTGGGTATGCACAAACTCTGATTTTCTGTCAAACACGAGGCAGAGAGAACGCTTTAATAACAGCTTTACAAAGCAGATGAGAGTTTTCATGCAGACTTTTGACAACAAATACAAGACAGGTGAAGTATTTGACACCAAGGATCTTTTGCCTGATATGGAGCAAGTCCTTGGGCGCCATAACTGCTTAATGTTCTCGCCGCTTCATTTTCAGGACGAGGTCATAGGCTATGCGGCAAATTCATATAATCCTATATATTTTCTTTTCCAGAACACAAGACGTTTTATAAACAACACCAATCAGATAATGGAGAGCTTTAAAAACCGCCAGCGGCTTGAAAGGGCGAATGCAGAGCTTGCAAGGATACATATGCTTGACCCCATGACGGGGATATATAATCGCAGGGGCTTTTACAAGAACGTAAGAAAGCTTATTTCAAAGGCTGAGAAGCAGGGCGTAGGCGTATGGGTATTCTCTATTGACATGGACAACCTTAAAAAGATAAATGACCTCTATGGTCACAACGAGGGTGACAAGGCGATAAAGGCAGTGGCGTCGCTGATGACAAAATGCACTGCAGAAGGTGGGATATGCTCACGCTTCGGCGGTGATGAATTTGTGGCTGTTATCGCTGAAACAGACGGTGCAGACAGCTTTTACGAAAAGATATCCCGCAGCATTGCAGAATACAATCGCAGAAGCAAGTCGCCATATGATGTGTCGATAAGCTGTGGCTACAAGGTGGGAAAGCCGAAAACATTGAAAGAGATCGACGATCTTATGAAAGCGTCAGATCGTGAGATGTACACGCAAAAGCGTAAACATCATAGTCGGCGGGACTAACAGACATAACAAGAGGGCGGATAGTTTGAAAACTTCCGCCCTTGTTTTTATGCTATTTGAGTATGCCAACTTCCTCAAGAAAGATCTTCAGCACGATCAAAACGAGTATAATGCCGCCTGCTGTTTCTGCCTTGCTCTTATATTTTGAGCCGAACCTGTTGCTATGGCGAGTCAACTTTTTTGTCAAATAAACATTTGACAAAATTGCAAAACTGTGATATAATAGCAATTGTGATATGTTTCCGTAGCTCAGCTGGATAGAGCGACCGCCTCCTAAGCGGTAGGTCGGGTGTTCGAATCACCTCGGGAACGCCATAATGTGGAGACAAAAAAGATGTCTCCTGCGAAAAGCCCGAATATATCGGGCTTTTTTGCTACCCAAAGATAAACAAAAACGAATGAAGGCGAAATGGGGTCTGTTTATGACCGAACAGAAAAAGAATACTATCATAACAAGCGGCATCGCTGTACTTGCCGTGATACTGGCATATTGCTTCCGAATTGTGGGCAGGGGCAGCTTCTACCCGATGCTGTTTTCCTATCTGCGCAGCTTTATCTATATCGGTCTGTTCGCCGCCTGGGGGCTCTCCGTCCGTCAGCGGATCGTGCAAAAGCAGGTGTGCAGGTTTATGACGGTCACCGCAGTACTGCTCATCATATGGATGGTAGTCCGTTCGGCAAAGTATTTTATATTCTGGCAGCCGGATGCTGTCCGTTACCTGTGGTATCTGTTCTATCTGCCCATGCTGTTTGTGCCTATGCTGGCGCTGCTGATCGCCATGTCATTGGGAAAGCCGGACGAATACAAATTCCCCAAGGGAATGTCGATTCTGCCAAACAGAAAACCTGTCACAGTACCATCAGAATAGCATAAATGGAGATGCCAGCCGTACTCTGACTGCCTTTCGATTATCCTGTTCGTCCATTTTCTAAGCATTTCGACATCGGTGGTGCGGTTCTGGTGCTCGTCCAGTTTCTTTGCGTACTGCTGCATAAGACGGTGAAATTCGCTGCAATTTTCTTCGTTAACGCTGGTAAAAATCAGATTGTTCATACGATCTCCTTAATAACAAAAAAAGTGTCCCCGATAACGGGAACACTTGAATTTCACCATTCGTTTTTCATACCAAATCAAGCACAGAAATGTGAATGATAGATATTCCCATTATGGTTTGTGATTTTTTTCATATCATTCACCTTCCTTTCAGTTACTCATATTATAACATCATTTTGATTGAATGTCAAGCAGTTTGTCTATTTCCAGCAGGAGTTTTTCTTTCATTGCGGATAATTCGGATTCTGTGGGTCTGTTATCGTCAGAATACATCTTATCCATAGGATACCACCAAACCGGACCTTTTCCGTTGTTTCCGTAGTTTTCAATATCCCCGTCCTTTCTCGGGAACAGGTGCCAATGGAGGTGAGTATCACCGTTTCCTAGTAATTCATAGTTCATTTTTTCGGCCCCAAAGGCATTTGAAACTGCTTCTGCAACGATTGACATTTCCTCTAAAAACTTCATCTTCTGAGAATGATCAAGATGAAACAGCTCTGTTTTGTGTTCCTTGCACAGAAATAAAGTGTAGCCCTTAAAATGCTGATTATCTCCAATAACCACATAACCTGTTTCAAGTTCCTTTACAAAATACGGGTTAGTTCCTTGACCTATCATCTTTATCCTATCACAAATAAAGCACATATATTTTCCCTCTCAATTCATAGCAAAGTCAAATTTCATCAAGATGTAACGCTAATATTATTCTAATGCATTAAAGTAAATTTGTCAAGTTGGTCGTTTATCTTTCATTCTATAAAAATAAAATAACAAAAATCCGCAGGACTTTCTCATCAAATAATGAGCAGTCCTGCGGCTCTGTTGTTTTATTTTCCAACACTGATTTTAGTTCCATTGTAGAACACAAATGTAATTTCACCGTTTCTGTGGACGATTGCCTTCTTGACCATCACCGTCCATATAGTATCGTTCCACTCATGCAGCACTGTTGGTTGTTTTTTGAGGGTACGAATGTAAAGCGCCATCGACTTGTCCTTTTGGCTGCGGGAAGCAAATCAAAAGCGATATGGAAAATGCTCTGAGCGCACCGGACAGATCCGTAACTGTCAAGGATGATTGCTACATCCTGCCCGACAAGACCGTCTGGCAGTTTCGCACACAAAATATCACCGTGGACAGCGATCACCGCTGGCAGCAGATAACGGCGCACAATGTAACCGAGCTGTATAACGGCTACCAAAAGCAAGAGGAAATAAATGAAGAACTGGCAGAAGTCAATCGAAAGCTCAGAAAGATGTACGCTCGCATGGAGAACGATGTCAAAGAGAAGGAAAGCCTTGACCTAAAGGTCTATATTCACGATACCATCGGGCGAAGCCTCCTGACCATCCGTGACATCATAGACAGCGGAGAGGATACCGAGCGAAAGCTTGAGGCGCTGCAAAATGCCATCGGTATGCTGGCAAGCAACCGTGTCACCTCTGTCAGCACAATGGACGAGGTAAAAAGAACCGCACAGCAACTTGGCGTGGCTGTAAAAATCGACGGCTACCTGCCCCGTGATACCGCAGCCGAGGAGCTGACCGTTGCTGCCGCCAAGGAGTGCGTGACCAACTGCATCAAGCACGCAGACGGGAATGAGGTATATATCCGCATTGCCCAGCGCGGCGAACGCTATGATGTTACCATAACCAACAACGGCAAAATACCCACAGAGCCGATAAAGGAGGGCAGCGGCCTGTCAACGCTTCGCCGCAGTATTGAAAGCTCCGGCGGTGAAATGCATATTTCGCACAATCCACGCTTTGCTCTTCTGATTACGATTCCCGCAAAGGAGATCAGCCTATGATAAACACCATACTTGTAGAAGATGATCTATACATCCAAAAGCACTTTGTCGATCGTCTTGCGGCAGACGGCGAGTTTCATCTTGTCGGCGTTTTCCGTGACGCCTTTGAAGCGGAAAAGCACTGCGACGCAACCGTAAAGCTCGTCCTTATGGATGTGCAGACGCAGCATAAGCATTCCGGTCTTGCCGCCGCAAAACGCATCAAAAAGGCTTTTCCGCAAATCAAAATCGTTGTGGCTACCTCGCTTGTCGATCCCGAAGTTTTGCAAAGAGCCAAAATGGGTGCTGCCGACAGCCTGTGGTATAAGGACCACGGAACAGAGGAGCTGATGAGCGTAGTAAAGCGCACCCTGGCAGGCGAAAAGGTATTCCCCGATACCGCTCCGGCCATTGAAATGGAGGGTACGATGTCCGATGTCTTCTCGCCACGGCAGTTAGACATACTACGCCTTTATATAAAGGGCTTTACCTATCAGGAAATTGCCGATAAGCTGGGCATCTCCAAAAACGGCGTTCGCTGGAACCTGGACGATATGGTGGAAAAGAGCGGCTTTGAAAGCAGAGAAGCGCTGGTTGCAACCGCCATTGAAAACAAGCTCATGGTGATCACCTTAAAAGACGAATAAGCAAAACTGAACCCCTTGGCTGTACGGTCAAGGGGTTTTTCGCGCCCAAAAGGCAAAAATCTTTGAAAAAATCGAGATCTTTCTTCTGTTACTGGCACAAGTGCCAGTGACAAACGCCAAAAAATCAGTATAATAGATAATGTAAGATTAGGATTGTGCTTTTAGAAGGTGGTGATGAATGATGAAAAAAATCGTTCTGGACATTCAAAGCGATATCCATGCGCACACCATGGAGCGAATGCTGATGCAAAAATTGGACGATTGCCAAGTTGTGATTTCCGAGTCGCCGGACGCAACCACCGAGTGGTGCAAAACGCATCGACCGGATGTGCTTTTAATGGAGGTCAAGGCGTATTCGCCATGGATGTTCAAAGAACGAATGGCGATCCGTGACAAGGTAAAACGGAACACGGAAAGCTGTCGTGTCATTCTCTTTGTGGATGATGATACAGATGAAGAGTTGACCGAAAAGGTACGGCAGGCAAAGCGCGAGGGTCTGATAGACGCTTTTCTCTTCGGTTCGGTATCCGAAAACTACTTTGCTTCGGTCATCGACAGTGTTTAAATCAGGCAACACAAAAAGCATAAAAATCTTCAAAATAATTATGAGGGAGGAATAATAGTATGACAAAAACGAACAAACGAAGGCGCGTCGCCAGCGTCCTGTTGGCGCTTGTGATGATGCTCTCACTGATGCCGAGTCAGGAACTTCATACCCATGCCTTTTGGGACGACTACGACCAAGGCACAGATTGTATCTACTGCGACCACTACCACTGGGGTGAGAATATGTGCGACGGTTGTGGGTTCTGCACTGTTGACTGCAACTCCGACTGCTTCGTTGAATTCCACTGCAACGATTGTGGTGAGTGTCTGTTCAATACAGTCTATTGGTGCGATCAATGCTACAAGTGCGCCGACTGCATGGAGGAAACGCACTGCTCCACCTGCGGCAAATGCTACATTGGCGAGGATGACCAGCTGTGCGGCGAATGCTATAAGGGTCCCTGCTGCTCCATAACCATCTGCGACTCCTGCGGATTCTGCGATGACTGCGCAAACGATGACAGCGACCCGATGCACTGCTCGCTGTGTAACGCCTGCTTCGGTTCGGTGGACGAGTGCGTGGACGACGATGATACCGGCGTCATCCACTGCATCGATTGCCACACATCCTGCGAGCAGTGCGAGGAATGCCTGCTGAACCAGGAGTCCTGCGAGGACTGCGGCCTGTGCCTTGAGTGCTGCCGAGATAACTCCGAGGGCGGCGGCTGCCCGGACGGCGAGACCTGCGTGGAAAGCCCCGAGTGGGACGAGCACATCTGTCAGGGCTGTGACGGCTGGGTCACGGATAAGGAGGACGAGGACGAGTTCTGCGAAACCTGCGAGCTGTGCAAGGAGTGCTGCGAGGGCAACTCCGACTGCTCCGAGGGAATGTGCGCAATGGACACTGACTATGCGGATCACTTCTGTGAGGACTGCGGCCTGTGCTTCCACGACAGCGATCCCTGCGAGGACGGCTGCGATCAGCGCTGCAAGGACTGCTGCCGAGATGCCGTAAGCGCTATGGGCTGCGATCATGACGACTGGTGCTTCAGCGACTCTGATTTTGAGGATCATTTGAAGACTGAGCATTCCGGCGCCGGACATACCCACATAGCCTCCGCCAGCTGGGCGGCTGACGGAACGCAGCATTGGCACCCCTGCCGCTATTGTGACGATAAAAAGCTGAATGCCGCCAACCATGAATTTGACGCCAAGGGCGTGTGCAAGGTCTGTGGCTACATCAGCGGCAGTTCCATCGTCATCAACCGCCAGCCGAGGGGCGTCAAGTGTAAGACCTCTATCTACAGCAGTGGCGATTATGACGAAGAGCCGGAAAACGATCTGCTGTACAGTGAACATAACTGGGTCACCTTCTCTGTTTCGGCAAAGAGCCTGAAGGGCGACGAATTGACCTATCAGTGGTATCGGAAGAATAATGAGAATCCCACGGCGGCGCCCTACAAACTGCCGGAGGGTAGGTTTTACACGGGTGTGACGACCTCCACACTGAAGATGCCGGTTTCCACCCAGGCCTGCCAGGAGGACTACTCCTACTACTGCGTCATCGGCAGAAAGGGCGACCCTTCGGACACCCTGAAAACGGCGGAGGCAAAGCTGACTGCCACCCATGCCTACAGCCACAAGCAGGCGGGTGTGCCTGTGCCCACGGAGGAGAACCCCATAAAAGTACACCCAAATATTATTTACTCCACATTCTGCGGAAGCAGAATGTTTCTTTTCTCCGTAAGCCCTTTGTCAAGGAACTTGTAAAAGATGTGAATCTGCCTGTCCTCGTCCTTGCTTTCGGGACGATCACCAATCACGATGTACTCGATAAGCTCCAAACAAGTCTCACGGGTAAGCTCCTGAATATCGACATACTTCTTGATATTTTCAATGTATCTGTCAATATCCTTTTCAGCCTGTTCAGCGGTTTCGCACTTTTCTTTCAGTACAGCGACTTTCTCTCTCAGCATCTTCTGCTCATCAAGATACTGATTCAGCATTTTCACGCAGAGTTCTTCGGGTACAGTACCGAGGAGCTTTTCTTCATAGGTCTTACTGATAAGCGTTTCGAGCTGTGCAAGCCTTTTCTCACCCTCATGGAGTTCCTTGCTGTTATGCTGGCTCTCCGCATCGGCAGTAGCCTGTCTGCGTTTTCTAACGGCTTCACGGAGTGCGTCCTCGTCCTCAACGGCAAGTCGTGCCTTTGCTCTAATATCGTCAACAACAATCTGTGAAATTACTCTTTCCAAAATGGAATGAGGAGTGCAGCCGTCCATTCCGCTTCTAACATAAGTACCACAGCGATAGCTGACAGTCTCATATGTTCCACGCTTCTTAGAGGTGTGCATGGTTCTGTTCATTTTCATCTTGTAACCGCAGTCTGGGCAGTACATAAATCCTGACAGCGGAAGAATCACGCCTTCTTTTGTTGTCTTGCCGATACTCACCGATGCGTCAACCTCTCTAACCTTGTCCCACAGCTCTCTTGAAATGATAGGTTCATGATTATTTTCAATCACTATCCATTCCGACCTGTCCTTGCGTATCTGCTTGTGATTTTTGTAGGATACCGTTGTCACTCTCTGCTGTGCGAGATTTCCGATATAAATCTCATTGTTAAGAATGCCACGCACCATACAATCATTCCACAGATGTGAAGTCACAAGGGGATTATCTTTGCCTTTAAGCTGATAACGATGATCCGAGGGAGTTGCGATGCCGTCCTTGTTAAGCTGTATAGCGATCTGCTTCGGACTTAACCCTCTTGCCCTCTGCTCAAATATACGTCTTACGATAACGGCGGCATCTTCATCAATCAAGGGCGTATGCTTTTCATCATCTGCCTTGATGTAACCATAAGAAGCTGAAGCCGCCAGATACTTGCCCTGCCGAGAATTTGCTGCCATGACACTGCGTACCTTCTTTGACGTGTTGGCGGCGTGCCATTCGTTGAATAAATTCATCACAGGCATAAGATCCATTGCCGAACTGTTTCTGTCAAGCGTGTCTACATTGTCGCTCAGGGCGATGAAGCGGATATTGAATGAAGGAAAAATGTAATCTATATACTGACCGACCTCGATATAATTTCTTCCGAAACGTGAAAGGTCTTTACAGAGGATAAGATTTATCTTTCCCGACTTTGCATCATCAAGAATCTGCTTGATACCTGGTCTATCGAAACTTGTTCCCGAATAGCCATCGTCCTCGCATATCTCGATAAGATTCCACCCCTCCTGCTTGCTGACATATTCCGTCAGCATCTTCTTCTGATTTTCAATCGAAAGGGATTCGCCCGCACGTTCGTCCTCCTGCGACAAACGCACATAGATCCCGACATTGTAAGTAGTTTGCTTTGCCATAATAACTCCTTTCCAATCAAAGCAAACCATATTCGATGATACAACTATTATAGCGCAGAAAACCGAATATGGCAAGTCTTTTTTCAAAACTTTTTAGTTCTTTTCGGTTTTCTGAAACGCTCTTTTGAAAGCAAGTTCATAAAGCACCTTATCAAGGTCTTTTTCACCCACGAAATGACTTGTCACAGCATAACGCTGACCGTCCACTTCGTACACGGCTTTGCTGGTCGGCTTATCTTTATATCTCTCATTCAGCTCAGCCAAAGTAAATCCTGTATCTTTTCTTGGCAAGTGTCTCCTTTCCGCCTGCGATTATCTATCTCTACACGCAATGGCTTTTTGTTGCAGGGGCGTTACGCCTGCACAGGTGCTGTACGGAACGGCAGAGCCGTCCCTTACACAGCAATCGTTTTGTTGTCGGAATATATGTTACTCCGAATAGGAATGATCTGTTTCTGAAAAGCTCATCTGCTTAGCGTACTTTTCGGAATAGCTTTCGTCCGAGCTGTTGTCAGCATCGGCAGAACTATCGTCAGCCAGCTCACCAATCTGCTCATAGGTCATACCGCTTGCTGTCAGCTTGCCGATCAGCGTATGCTCCGCAGTCACAGCATCGAGAAGTGCCTGTCCCTCCGCACCGCCGTAAAGCTGTGAGAGCTTATCGTAGGTGTAGAGCTTGCTATCAATGATGACCTTGCGCCTGCGCTCCTGCACAGCTTTGATAGACTTTTCGTAGCTGTCGAGCTTTGCCTGATTCTCCGCAAGAACAGCATCCGTAATGATAACAGCGGACTTCTCATCAACCTCGGTCTTAGCTTTCTTACTCATTCTCATCACCTCCCAATGTATTGGATTTAGGGATAATACCCTATGCTAATATTATAGCATTCTCGGACAGCAAAAGTCTATTCGCATTGCGCAAGAAGTTGAGTGCGCCATAAAACTTCTTCATTCGTGAAATTGTTATGGGGAATTTTGCAGAAAGCAGACCGAGCATTGCAAATCCGAGCCATATCACATTGACTGCATACTGCATAGGTCACCATTTCTGATTTATTCAATACGGAGAATTATTATCACGGAGCAACTATTTTTATAAAAATCATGCCCGTTTCCTGATTGAACGTGCTTGTATATATAGAGGGGGTTTTATCCGAGTGCCGCCGTGACCTATTCACATTCTGTATAGAAATATGCTGTTGAATTTAGGCACAAGGGAGAACCGTCATGAACAAAGTGTAAACTTTTCTGAAAAACAACGCCATTTTCTCAAAAACACCGGTAGAAAAGTGAAGGGCTTTGACGTTGTGACGATCACACGCACCCCTGCATATCATTTTCATCATAAAATTTTTCTGCGGTATACTTAACGAAGCGGTCAATAATTTGGTATTAACTTATGGGAGCATATTTCATAGGACTGCCGCCCAGACTGCGCAATAACTGCGCTGAGCCAGTTTACAATTTCAAGAGTGATGATATTGAGTGCATCACGCAGGAGCGTGAGCGAGTATGACCGCCGACCTAAGCGGCGGAGAGTTTAAGTCGCATAGCTCCAAATTCGCTGACGGAGCATCGAAAGCCTGAGTGATATGAAAATCCCACAGGCTGGAAAATAGCGCTACAGCGCAACAAAAATAACAAGCATTGTATTTTGCGCCGCACAGCGAGCGAAAATACCAAATGCTTGTTAGGGACACCCCAAGCCCCGAAACGACCGCACAGCGGTCAAGAAAATCGGCTAACGCCGAAATACAAACAAAGGAGACACCACTATGAAAACCGAGAAAAAGAAGCGTGGAAGACCGCCCAAACACAAGGCTATGGAGTTTGAGGGTATGACCTACGAGGGAGCAATCAATCACGCACTTGACAAAGAGGTCAGAGCCGACCTTGACAAGTGCCTTGCCGACAAGGACGAGAGCCAGCTTACCGACGATGAACGCAAGTACCTGAAACGCAAGAAGGAGAAGAAGTCCTACACCCTCAATGTTCGTTTCACCGAATCGGAAATGCAGGACATTCTTTCCAAGTGTGAGCAGTACGGTTACAAGAACAAGACCGAGTATATCCGTGATTGTGTTCGGGCGAGGGTTGATCTCACGCCCGACCGTTCCGAAATTGCCGAGTGTAACCGTCTGATGAAACGCATCGGAGCAAACATCAACCAGATACTTGTCCGACTTTACAGCACAGGTCACATCTATGCCGAGGATATTACCGAGATAAAGAAAGGGGTAAACGAAATTTGGCATACACTTCTATCCATACGATCAGGGCAACAGTCAGCGCAGCGATCGCTTACATCACAAGAGATGATAAGACCATCGACGGTTTATATGTCAACTCTTATGCTTGCCGAGCCGATAGCGCAGGAGCAAGCGAGGACTTCCGAGCCGTCCGAAACACAGGAACAGGACGCACCCAAATCCTTGCCTACCACATGATACAGAGCTTTGCCCCCGGTGAAGTCACGCCCGAACAAGCTATGCAGATCGGAGAGGAGCTGTGCGACCGTTATCTGAAAGGCGATTATCAGTATGTCATTGCTGTTCATCATGACAAGTCGCACCTGCATTGCCACATCATTTTCAACAACACAAATCTGTATAACGGTCTGAGCTTTACCACCGAGCATAATCAAGGCAGAAAGTCTGAAAGAGCGTGGGCAGAGTTGCGTGAGATTTCGGACGAGATATGTGCTGAACACGGTATATCTGTTATCTCCGAGCCTGAAAAGGGACATGGGGTATCTCACTTTGAGAGGAATATGCAGAAAGAGGGCAAGTCGTGGAAAGATAAGCTCCGTGTCAGGATTGCGGAGGTCATGCTTTACAGCCGTGACTTCAAGGATTTTCTTGAAAAATGTTCGGAGTGCAGTATCGAATATGTTTACAAGCCAAGCAATAAGGTCAAGCTGAAATTCCGTTTATCAGGTGACGGTCAACAGAAGTTTACAAGAGCCGACACCCTGGGCGCAGACTTCACCCCCGAACGCATAGCCGAGCAGATAGCGGAGATACAGGAAAAGCTGTCAGCGGCGAATGTCACTCCCGATATGCTTATCGAAGCGCCGAAGCCTGTTGTTCCAAAGACCGAGCCGAAGCCGACACAGACAGTCACCGCACCGACAAAGCCGAAACAATCTGCCGAGCCTGAAACTATCACCGAAACAAGTGAAACCGCAAAGAGAAAAGCTGCTGCGGAACAGGTGGAGAAGTTCTTTGCAGCCCGACGAGCAAGACGGCAGGCACAGCTTGATATGCTTAACGCAACTGCTATCAATCCGAAGCCTGAACCGTCTGCCCGGACACCACAGCCCACACCTACGGAGAGTAAAGCACCTGAAAAGAAAGAAGATCCGTGGAAAGCTATCAGAGGTATGGGCAGAGCAAACGAAATCATCGCAGACCTTGAAGCTGGTGGCGTTATGTCATTCAGCGAGCTGTCTGGATTCTTCTTCAATACACCTCACTCCGATGACCACACAACTGAGCGTGCCGATCTGAAAAAGAAGTTTACAGCTATCGACACGCTCATTGCAAAGATGAAGCACCGTGACGAGCTGGAGCCTGTTTACAAGGAGTATCAGGGCAAATCGGGCTGGTCGCAGAGCCGTTTCAAGAAGAAAAATGCCGCCACTATCGAGGACTACGAGCAGACGGTCAAGTACATCAAGGAGCATATCAAGAAGTATGCTGTTGACGGCAAACCGCCGACGATGCTTGACCTTTTGGAGAAGTCCAACAAGCTGAAATCGAAGTGGAACAGGCTTAATGTCGAGCATACCGCATTCCTCACCAAGCGTGAAACGGCGAAGAAGTACACCCGACAGGTGCGCCAGTACATCAACGAACAGCAGATGAAGCGTGAGCGTGAGAAAAGCCGTCAGAGGACACAGGCTAAACATAGAAATAAAAATACACTTGAATAAAGAAAGGAAACAACAACTATGAGCAAAATAGGTTATATCCGTGTTTCTACGGAGCATCAGGAAACAGCGAGACAGCAGGAGATCATGTGCAGTTATCAGGTTGACCGCATCTTCTCCGAGAAGCTGTCAGGAGCGAACACCGACCGCCCTCAGCTCAGGGCAATGCTTGACTATGTGCGTGAGGGTGACACCCTCTACATCGAGAGTATCAGCCGTCTGGGACGCTCCACAAAGGACTTGCTGAACATCATCGACACCCTCACAGACAAGGGAGTAACGCTCATCAGCCACAAGGAGAAAATTGACACCGACACTCCTGCGGGCAAATTTATGCTCACCGTGTTCGCTGCACTCTCACAGTTGGAGCGTGAGCAGCTCAAACAGCGACAGCGTGAGGGCATCGAGATCGCTAAGGCTCAGGGCAAGTACACCGGGCGAAAGCCTATCCCCACCGACTGGACGAGGTTCGGTCAGCTCTATGGGGAATGGAGAGCCAAGCACATCACGGGCAGGGACTTTATGCGGAGAATGAATATGTCAGCAAATACTTTCTACCGCCGTGTGCGTGAGTATGAACTCCGTCACGGCATCACCGAGCCGACCTCAGCTTGACCGTCAGGCGAACGGAAATGCCACACATCACTATCCGAGCCTGCGGAGCGGAATTCTAACCGCTGAAAAGAAAAAGCCCTCAGAAACGCTTACAAGAGCATTTCCGAGGGCTTGCGGTTATTCAGTTCCAATAGAGTTTGTGCCTGTTGTGGTGTGCCCCACAATGCCTATTCAGACTTGTGTGGAACGAAAAATATAGTATTTGGCAATAAAACAAGATAACAATAAATTTATAGTTTAGTTAACTACATAGACATTTCCCTTTATGGCGATTTCGTTTATTATGGCACTACGGTTCAAATCTTTTTGGGACAATAAAACAATACCTATAATATTAATATCAGATTGCTTAATAGTATCTTTACCTGTATTAATACCGTTTCTTATGTTTTCAAATTCGTCTTCCAAATAAGCGTGTTTATCATTTATTATATTAACAAACTTATCTAATGGTGAAATGAGCTTTTCGCCAGCATAGAACAACGGGATACCATACACTCCTCTTTCGTCATTTTGAGGATTTTGAATCGTTGGTAGTGTTGAATCAGAATCATTGTAAGTATCGACCCAAAGCCATGTCACTGTTCCGTATTCACTATATTCATCTATTACAGATGATATATCTGATGAATTGATTGCATTCTTGAATGATACATATATTTTGCCTTCGCCAAGGATTGTTGAAACATCATTATCTTCTTCTGGCGTGGGGAGAAAAAAACGTTGATATTGAGAAGAATCATTTTCTTTAATAAGACAATTAGGAAAGTCTGTATTTGCGTTTACTCCGCTTGTGCCTGTCAATAAGCCGATTTTTTCAAATATGAATTTCTGATCAAGACTCACTTTTAATCTGAATGTAAATTTGTTAGTGTATTCTGTTGTGCTAAAAGGATAACTAAGAATAGAGTATTGATATTCATTACTGCTCTTTTGCTTGATGTCAAGCTCATTTCCATTTGGACAGCTTATATAATAATAATCTTGTATATCTTTATTCATTTGAGTCATCATTTTATCTCTGTTGTGATACTTAGATAAAACAAAAGTGCCTGCCGTAACTAATAATGATATAATTATAATTATAATTGTTTTTTTCATTGCTTCAACCTCTACTTCAAGGCTGGACACCGCTTATAAGCTGTTCATTATAAAAAACAATTATTTTATCATTTGGCAATAGCTGTTCTGTTCCCATTGAATAATCATTCGATGTATCCCAATTAGACCAATCTGCTGCATTTAGTCTAAAATGGATTACAAACTGTTTATTAGGTTGAAGTTCAACATCGGTATTAAATTTGATTTTTGCATATGTATTTCCGTAATCGTCATTAACAAATTCACAAACCGAAGTATTACCTAAGTATTGATTATCTACAGCAAGCCAGTCGCAATGGTATTCAAGGTTTTCTTTATTGTCTGCATTAAATACATAATTTATAGTTATATCACTCATTTTTAAAGGCTTGTCAGAGTTGTTAGTTATAACTATATTGGGATTTATAGTATTTGAGTTACTAATACCTGCATTGCAAGATTCTACTGTTATTTCAGGTGATTTCTCATCATCTTGAATTACCCCTGGATTGATAGTTGGCGTAACAGTTGTATCTATTTCACCATCATTATCAAGATCAATGTTAATAAAAAATGAACCATCTGATAAATTTAAGAATAATACAGATCCACTATTCACAGAGATATTGGTATACAAATAGATGTTTCCATCAATATTGCACATAATATCAGTGTTTTGATCAGCAAGTGAATTGATTTTACAATCATAATTATCATCAGCAAATTGAGCCAGTAAAATCGGATTGCCAACTGATGTTAAAGGGTCAAATTTAAAATTATTCCCTTCATGAACCTCTGAATTTGTGTAATAATATGAACAGGTTTCGTTTGAAAAGAATAAATCAAAATAACCTGAAATAGCAAGCTTATTTGAAAGTGTCTTGGTTTCTTCTATGGCATTAGATGTAAGATTGTTATTTGCCATTTTTGTTCTCATGGGCAGCTTCATAAATGATTTTGTATCTTTTATGTTTTTTAATATCTCATCTATGCATTCCTGACTCTGTATTAACCCCATATGATCTTGATCAAAGATTTTTATATCCAAAAGATCGTGATTAAAATTCATTGTTGCACTTTCAATTGGAACTACACTATCGCCAATACCATATTCTGGAACGAATTGCAATCCTCTATCGCCAGGACAATGTTGAATAGTTGAAATGGTATTTCTATTACTTCCTACTAATGCTATTCTTTTCAGATTATTAGTATTGTTTTGGGATATTTTTATGCGGCTATGGTTATATTTTCCATCTATCCAAAGATAATTATTATAATCATCAGAAATCAGCTCATCAAATTCGTCAAATGTAAAATACGTAAAATTGCCGTTATCTATAAAATAATCATACCAATGATCATAAGTTCGTTTATATGAATATATCCACTGCCAGTCATCTGTATAATCTTTATTTGGCAACAAATCATAACAACTGCCTAAATTCACCAAAACACTTGGAAGTTCAAATGAAGTAAATAATGATTCTGCTACCCCGAGTCCTCCTATGATATATGATAAATCACCAGTGCTTAAAACGCAAAGCATCGTTGGCGCACCCCAAAATGGTGTTCCGGCAGTTATTTGTTTAGAAATATTATCAGCACCATATTCCGAAATGTATTTTTCTGTAACAATACCACCCATACTATGTGCAACAAAAACTACCTCATTATAATCACTAATAAGATCATGAAGATTATTAGCCGTTATTTGCGCTCCCATTCTCCAATCATACGGGAAAAATAAGATATCATACTTATCAGAAATATCAGTATCATTATTTAGTGATTCAATTATTCCTTTATAAGTATCATCATATCCATAATTATTAACAGGATATAATTCAATATTACTATTACCGTAGTAATCGCATTTGAGCGACTGGAACGCATTGTGAATTTTTTTAACATCATCAAAGTTACTTGGCTGTTCAATCCAAGATCCCCATACACTTTCATCATTTGATGTTTTTGCAAGATCTATTCCCATTATTCCCGGTACTACTACAACGGCTCTTTTCAATTTAGGAATTGTTATGTTTTTGGTTATTCGCTTTACTTCTGTATCACCGGTCTTGGCAACTTTGTATGATAATTCAAAATCCAATTTTGCATTTATATCAGAATTATGTTTTGAATCTGTTGGAACTATAAATTTCAAAGGAATTGAATAGCTTTTACTTGGCTTTATTACCGAATAATTGTGTGTAAGTGAGGTTCCATACTTTGGTTCAAGGTTATCAGCAGTGATTTTTATCGATACATCTGTCGCATCGCCATCTCCAATATTATCCAAATATACATTTGCATTTATATCATCATAATTAAAATTGGAAATACTAACCTTATTATCAGCGTATACACTTAATGCTAACGGAGGAATTAAATTCTGTTCTAACTCACTCAATCCATAATAGGTAACAAATTCTCGTGTTTCACCACTGGTGAAAGTATCTTTGTTCCATGTGATGGATACTGCACTATCTCCATTAGATCGTCCTGGCTGAGTCACATAATCCCATAGCGTACTTGTTACATTTCCCCAATTAGTAAATTGTACTTTATCAGGTTTTCTGTCTCCCGATTTGTAGAATGTACCTTGTGCTACTACACCGGGATTAGTTGCGGAATCAAAGGCTTGCCATATTTGCGGAATATTAGAACCTGAATATACGGTTTCAGTTGTTACATCAGATCCGTTTACTCTGAATGGCGCAGCATCATTACCACCGAGCATAGTGTCCATCATAATTCTTATGCCCACTTGTTTGGCGTATTCTGTATCATTTTTGACGATATACTTAATCTTAACAACATCATCTCGTCCAGTCGCCGAATTCTCAATAATAGATAGTTCTTGTGTGACATCAACACCATCATAAGAAGCTTTGGAAACACTTTTAGAACCATCAGCATCATAAGTTACATTTGATGATGTAAACTCATTTATGCTTTCACCAACAACAATTGTTGTTTTTGATGTTCCTCCACCCGGATGACCGAAAAGCATCTTTTTATTATCATCAGTTGAACTGTTAGGGTTTCCTCCTATTGTACCAATAGTATAGTGACCATTACTTGCAGTGTTGAACTCAATGTAGTCATTTGCTATTAAAGTATTATTTTTGAGAATACTTTTAAGCATTCTATTTTGGGGAACACTTACAGCAGAACTTGCCAGATTTGATTTCCATTCTTGGTACTCTTCACCATTAGGATCTAACGTTGAGTAATATTGATATTCGTCAACATAATCATCGGCAAAAGCAGGTAAACTCGTAAGCATAGTTGTAGATAACGCAATACAGCTAAGACCTGCCACGATACGTTTCAAAATCTTATTCTTAACCATTTCATACCACATTTCTGCAACACACAGTTGCCAATTATTTCTTGTTTACATAGTTTCTCAGCTCTTCTGGCTCTACAGGTTGTGCGAACCAATGGAAGCAAGCACTCGGAACTGATGTGGTAGCTACCACCAGCGCAAGAGCCGCCAGTGCCGTAGAAGCCTTCTTTGCTATGCTCATCAGCTTTTTCATTACAAATCCCTCCTTTCAAACAGTTCAGATAAGTCAGGCTCTTTCGGTTGATAAAACGTAATACCGCAAACGCTGCCATTTGAGATATACAGCACCAGCCTTACAAGAGCAAGAATTACAATCGCCAAAATACTCCGTTTTTCTCTTTCCTTATCATCGTTTACTGTTATCACCCCGATTCAAAAAGTGACCGAGCAGTGCCATGATTGCTGACAGCAGCATTCCGCTTGATACATAAAGGCTTAGTTTTTGATATTGGAATACAAGCAGTGCAATCGTGACAACGGATAGGGTAACAGCTAAGATGCAGCTTCTTTTCCTTAGCTTGACACTCTTTTCCTCTGACATCGGTTTATTCGGATGCGGAACGGGAGCAATACATAGAATGATTGGTAATGCTATCATTATGAAACTGATGCTGAATATTGGCGTAATATGTCCGCTTACATTGCAAATGCCGTAAGAGAAAACCATCATCACCATGACAAGCGTGAACATACAACTAAGATGACTGTTAGCGTGAAACCCACCTACAAACTGTCTCAACCCCATAAATACGGCTATGAATACAACAACCGCAGGCAGCGTATGGGAAAACAGAGCAATCAGCAGGACGATAATGGTATTCAGCACATCAGAGATCAGCAGCTCCATTCCATATGCGTAGATCACCTCTTTGGATTCTTCCGTTATGTTCTGAACCACAAAAAAGTGTGCTATGCTTTTTGCAAGTTTTGAAATCATTTCTGAATCACTTCCTGCAAAAATCATAACACAAGTTGCAAATTTTTTCAATAGGTTTTGAGAAAAAAGGTCTCAAAGTGTCCCCAAATGTCGTCTTCTTGTCCCGAAATGCAAATAGTTAAATTTGTAAACAATTACGAACCATAATGTTCAGCTTAAAAATTCCGTCATCATAATCGAAACTTACTAACCCACCCAATCTATCAACGGAGGATTTGATACTGTTTATCCCTATGCCGTGAAGCCCTTGTTCTTTCTTTGTTGATGTTAAAACAGATGTATCTACCTTATCTGATGTATTTGTAATGACAATAAATAGCTTCTCTCGTTCTTCCATTAGGCTTATCCAAATATGCTTATGTGATACACCAGCTCTCTGGCAACCTTCTATTGCATTGTCAAGAGCGTTTCCGATGATACGGCACAACTCCAATTCGTCTGCCTTGATATTTGTTATGATATTGACCTTGCAAATAAACTCTATACCGTATGTCTGAGCAAGAGAACCCTTGATGTTCACAATAGAATCGACGGCATTATTACCAGTATAGCAGAGTCTGTTAGCAAGCCTTACAAATGAGCTTAGCTTGACAAGATATTCCTTAGCAGAATCAGTATCATTGTTTTCCAACATATCATTCAGAACTAAAAATTGATTTTCAATATCGTGTTTAAACTCTCGTACTTGCTTGTATGACAGGGTAAGCAGCTTATAGTTTTCCTGTTCCTGTTGCTTTATTGTTTCAAGGTATTTTAACTTTATCTTATCTTCAAAACTTTCAAAGAAATTAAACATAGCAAGGTTTATAAAGATAATTCCTGCAAGAGAAACGCCCAAAGAAACATAACTATAAGTGTTGCTGCCAACAAATCCATCAAGCATTGTTTGTAAAAGAAAAATACTTATGATTGGAATAACTATTATCAATATCCAATATTTTATCGGCAGTTCACGAATTTTTTTGTTTATTATGCGGTGCATCAATCCTATAAGCCATAAATAAATTATATTTGTGCCTACCATTCCGAGATAACGTCCTAAACCAGACTCTAAGAATTCATCTGGTGTTCCCATATTAGCAATGCAAAGTAATCCAATCACAATAGGTTCAGATATAGATATAATCAGTAAAAACAATATGTTCCAAAATATTTTATGACGGATTGAATCATCATAACAAATAAAGGACATGGAGCTAATAAGAATAATGGTTGTAATCAGATACACTAAAATATTATCTGTCAACAAAACTGTCGCTGACAGTATTACAGTAGAAAGAAGATACGACAGATAAAGAACTGCTTTATTAACTTTTGCCTTACTCAACAAGGAAAAGTATAAGAATACCAACATCATTTCAATTGCTACATTGACAATCTCAATGATATTTTCAATCAATACGGGCAACTCGATCATCTCCCTGTTGCATAGTTAAGATAGCGAGCAACTATCTCATCTTTATATGTTTTGCCTATGGGGATTTTTCTGCCGTTGCTTAGAATAATATCGTACTTGGTAATATTCTGTATATGGTCAAGATTTACAAGTATTCCACGGTTTATAATAGCGAAATTGTACTTTAACAACTCGCCACACACAGTTGAAAAATCGCCGCCGTACTCCAATTCACCATTAACTGTGAATAGTGATACCTTTCTTCTATGTCCCTCAAAGTAAAGAATATCTGTCAGCCTGAACTTGAATGACAGATTTTTATTATTGAAAGTGAAAGTTCTAAATCGCTGCTGGCACTCAGCAATGATAGAATTTAGCTGTTTGGTATATACATAGTCTGGCTGATTTTTCAATATATAGCGAAACGCTCCCACATCGTAGCCCTTAACGGCAAATTCGGCATAATTCGTCAGGAAAGAAATAATAACTGAACCATCTATCTGTCTGATTCTTTCAGCGGTCTGCAATCCGGTCAGATCGGGCATTTCAACATCGAGTATGATGACTTCATACATTCCCTTGACATAGAAACTCAATAAGTCTCTCCCGCTTGTAAATTCGTGTATTTCGCAGTCGGGGAGTTTCATTTCTCTTAATCTGTTATGAAGTTGTTTTAAGAATACAGGTTCATCATCAACGATAGCAATATTCATAGCAATCACCTCACAATTGGTCATGCTTTATGTATCAGTTATCATTATACCACATCGGAGAGATTATTTCAAGAGAAAAAATAGCTATGCCTCCATTAATAGTTTCGGAGACATAGCCTCATGTTGCGTTATTTTATATTCATCGAATATGGTCTATTGCCTGATTTAAGAGTGGGTGTACTTATAAGTGCTTCACAGAAGACAGCGAGAGAACGCCGAAATACAATGTCACTTGGGTCGATAAGCATGGGGTTACCCATGACGGTGTCGTGGGCGGCGACCCGAAATGCGACGGCCATAAGCTCCCGTGCCTGTTTGAAGCAGGCTATTACGAACCGCATTATATGACCACCGGCTCCAAGGAGCGCATCTTCCCGCATACCTTTGTGCTTGACATTAGCTATGACGCAGTGGGCGGCGGCAGAGTCGATGTGCTCAGATGTTCCGTCTGCGACTATACCGTTCCAGTGAAGAGCCATGTCCATGATTACGGCTGGAACTGGGACTGCACCGGCTTCAGCAGTATCTATGAGTATACCTTCAACATCGGCGGCTCGACCAAGACGGTGGAGCAGCTCATCCTTGAATCCGGCTATGCCCACCCAGAAAAGTGCAAGGTTCCCGGCTGCGAGGAGTTCATCATGGTTCCCCATAGTTGGGGCCGCTGGAATGTGGTCAAAAACCCTGATACCGAGGGCGATAAAGGCGGCATGGAAGCTGAATGCAGCGTCTGCGAATACAAAGAGACGAAAGAAATTGACGGCGATTGGACAAAGGACACCGCCCTTGTGACGGTGAAAAACGGCCGGGCAACCCGTATGATCGTCAAGCCAGGCGACAAGATCAGGCTTTATCCCGAGGAGAGAACCGGTCAGAAAGCCATCGGCTGGAAGGTGGAGTATCGCCGCGAATACAATGAGTATGACATCATACCTGTTACTAGAAATTGGAATACCAATGAGGCAAAGACCCTGTTCAAGCTGGTGACCAACGGCTCCGCCCTTGAGTGGGGCTGCACGATCCCAGAGTTCAGCGCCATGGGTGCCCCCGGCGGCGGCAGTTTCTTCTTTGAGCCTGTCTATGCAGGCTGTGACCACAGCGGCGGCACCACGGTGCTCAATGCGAAGGAGCAGGTCTGCGACCGTAAGGGCTACACCGGCGACACCGCCTGCGCAGACTGCGGCCATGTCATCAGTGCCGGTTCGGATATCTACCCACCTGCAAACGCCGGTCATACCGGTCCACTGCAGCCGCTGTACTACTACGGCACGGCCAACTCGGCAACCACAGACGCGAGCCATGGCGGCAAACGCTATAACGCCAAATCGGGCGACTGCCGACACCGCGCCTATGAGGGCGACTACCGCTGCACGGCTTGCGGCGGCACCGTAAAGGGCGAGAGCGGCGACTTCAGGCATAGCGGTCCCCTTGAACTGCGGGATGTAAGAACGGCGACCTGTACAGAGAGGGGCTATTCCGGCAACCAGTACTGCACATCGTGCGACAGGATCGCGCAGAAGGGCGTCTCAACCCCGTCCCTCCACGAAATTGCCGATAACTACAAGCTGATCAATGAGGTTAAGCCAGGATGCACCACCTCAGGCTATAGCGGCGACCAGCAGTGCACAGCCGGCTGCGGACAGATTATCCGCTACGGTCATGTCATTAATAAGCTCAGCCACGACTGGGACGGCGGCAAACCCGCAAAACAGGGCAAGAGCGAAGGAATTCTCTACACCTGCCAGCGCGCCGACTGCGGCGAGACAAGGTTCGCAAAGAACTCCGCTGCGACCGAGTTCACGGTCACGGTCATCAAGGGCACAGCCTCCGTTGCCGCAGGTACACTCATCACGGACAAGATCGCGCAGAACACCGTTGTGACCGTTACGGCGGACGCACCGGAGGCAGGCAAGGTCTTTGACAAGTGGGTCGTGCTGGAGGGCAATGTCACTCTGGCAGACGCCACCAAGGCGACTACCACCTTCACCATGCCCGGCAATGATGTGAAGCTCGAGGCCACCTATAAGGATGCGCCTCCAAGCCATACCCACAGCTACGGCACCGAGTGGAAGTATGACGACACCGATCACTGGCATGAGTGCGAGTGCGGCGATAAGGCCAATATTGAGGCTCACAGCGCCAGCGAGTGGATCGTTGACACGGCAGCTACCGAAACCGCCGACGGCGCTAAGCATAAGGAATGCACCGTCTGCAAGAAGGTTCTTGAAACCGCACCGATCCCCGCAACAGGCAGCACTCATACCAACAGCTACGGCACAGAGTGGAAGTATGACGGCACCAACCACTGGCATGAGTGTGAGTGCGGCGACAAGGCCGACACGGCAGCACACAGCTTCCAGTGGGTGATCGACAAGGCCGCTACCAAGGAGGCCACAGGCATCAAGCACGAGGAATGCACCGTTTGCGGCGCCAAGCGCAGCGAAAATACGGTCATCGACAAGCTCCCCGACGGCGGCAACACCGACAATACAAGCAACAGTGATAATAACACCAATAAGCCAGGAAATGACGACTCCACCAAGTGTCCTCAGACCGGTGACAGCAGCAACCACATCGGTTGGCTGGCTGCTCTGTGCGGCGTTCTGACTCTGCTGGGCATAAGCGGCAAAAAGAGAAAGAAATCCGAGGTTAAATAAGCCGACGTTTCCGAAATCGAAATAGCCTAAACACAATAGGCGGTGACGGATCATTCCGCCACCGCCTATTTTCCTGAGAGCGGGCTTGGCAGCAAGTCCCTTTCCGAAAGGCGGCAAGCGACACCCACATTCTGACCATGTATCCCCAGCCGAACGGGGACGGCAATCTCCGACACTCTTTCTTTATGCCTTCGACAAAAATCAGAGCAAAGCTCAAAAATCTTTTAGGAAATTAAAAAACTTGGTTTTAGCCCCCTCAACTTTTCGGCATGGAAAGTGAGGGGGCTTTCTCTATAGCCTCCGCCCGTTCTTTGAAAACCGAATAGTACAGCGCATCCTTTTGTAGGGCGGAATTTTTTGCGCCTAAAAGCAAATTTACTCACTGTCAAAAGCTTGAACTCACTACAAATAAAAAAATGGTAACACCAGCAGGAAGTTATTTTCCTGCTAATGTTACCTCATTTACAAGTATCACAAGATTTAAAGGGGAAATGATAAAGACTTTGTAATGCTTATCGTAATTCTTGTAGCTTTACGCTTAATTCTTGTAAATGTTTTTTGGCTCTTTAGCTTGATAGCCACCATACATTGATGCACATCCGCAGGCAGCTATACCCATTCTCTTAGTTGCTCTGGCAATAAGGCTGGCAAGCAATTTCTTAAATGATCTCATTCTTATCACACCTCTTTTCTTTGATCTTCGCTGATATTATTAAAACTGCAATTAATAGATTTGTTAACAGGATCATAGATCCAACCGTCTGATATCTATTGATGATCGCCCCGCCAAACAGATCAAGCAACAGAAAAACTATCATTCCCATCGCTTTGAACTTTGGCTTTTTTTCTTTTTCTATAGGCTTATTTTTGTTCTCCACAGGGCAGAATACAAAAGCTATTATCTCTTCAAACACAACCAAGGCAACTATCACCCATATATTTATATATCCGCATACCTTGTCATTAAGAAAAGCTGTAGCAATAAATGTTGAACACATCAGCAGATTGCATCTGAAATATGTATCTGCATGATACCCTCCGGTAATAACCCTGACAGCAATAAACACTGCCAAATATATTACGCTTTCCAGCAAATGCCCTGTCAATGCTCCCATAAGCAATACAAGCACAATGTTTAACATTGATGAGATAGTTATTTCTATGCCATACCGATAAAAATCCTGTACCTCATCTGCTTTGCCGATAGCTTCCTGCTCGGTCAAAAAATTAAGTATACCCGATACAACAAGATCCATAAACTACCGCCTCGCTTTTGTCTTACCCTAATTTGAATTTTACTAGAATAAAAGCAATATGTCAAGCTTTTTGGAATGAGTTGCAGGTTTTTGTCACGAAATGCAGCAACGGCCCCGAACAATCAGTTCAGGACCGTTGTATCTGCCATCAATGTTACCTGACAGCAAAACATTCCCTCCGACTCATAGAAATCGCATCTGCCATTATATTTTCTTGCTATCTCTCTGATTATGGAGGTCCCCAGACCATGCTGTTTTTTATCAGCCTTTGTGGTCGTAAGCCTTGGATTACTATCCATAACAGAATGATCTATTGAATTTTTTATCAAAAACGTATATGTATCCGTTTCTCGGTCGATCTTCAGATACAGAAATTTATTTGCGTCGTCGGCTATTTCCTTGCATGCCGTTATAGCATTCTCCAACGTGTTGCTCAACAGGTCGCAAAGGTCAGTTCCCTTTATTCCCTCAAAATCCGAAACTGTTATACACGATATTTTTATCCCCAAGGAAGAAGCCATCGTAAGCTTTGCGTTAACGATAGCATTTACAATATTATTTTTCGTTTTAACATAGGACTCCGACTTCTCGATAAGGTCAAAGCTTTCTGAGATAAATTTTCTCGTTTCATCTATTTTTTGGACTTTCAACAGTTCATTGACCGTTTCATATTTGTCTTTTATATCATGCCTTAGTTTTCTCATGGCGTCATATTGCGACTCGGCGTTTCCGATAAACTGCTCAAGATACTGCTCTCTTAGTTTGACTATCTCCATTTCCTTGAGCTTCCGATTCTTTTTTATCAAAGAATTTATTATCCAGAATATAAGTATATTAAGAACAAAAACAAGCATATATGACAGATTTATATACAGCCTATGGCCATCGTCTGCCGAAAGGGACAGTTCATGTATTACCATAACGAGAGAAAACGAAATAATAAGCACTGCAATTATCGTAACCCAATCTGAAGCCGTATAATCATCTGTGTGTTTAAATACCATTAGTATTAATCTAAATACAATGAATATAGAGATCTGGATCATTATAAGCGTAACAAATCTAAGCAAGCTTTGTTCAATCACAAGCTTCCTGAGGGATATTTTAAAAAATGACGATACAACATTTAGTTCCAATGACGTTATCAACAAGATCGCAACCTGAGAGAGGGATATGGAAAGAAATTTCTTTACAGCATTGTCACTAAAAAAGCAAAACGCAAAAACAAGCAGACTTGCCCAGTACAAAGCACTTCCAAAGCCCTCAAATACAGTGAAATAATTAAAAGCAGTGACCAGACAGCCTTCACAAACGGCAAATATAACAGCCCATATCTTAGCCCTTTCATGAGATCTTGGCGTAAGAAATCTATATATAAACCATGTTTCCAGACCGCCCTGATAAAAGTTTATCAAGATCTCAAATATCGTCCACAATATAATAGTCATCACTTTCTCCTCAGATATTCAGTCAAAGCGTCGTCAACTGCATTCTTATATCCTCGGCTCATGGGAAGCTCTGAACCGCTTTTGAAGATCACGGTTTCATTTGAACGGCTTATGTTAAAAACATATTTCAGATTGACGATATATTTTTTATGCACCCGTATAAAATCAAATTTACGATAAGCTTCTTCTATCTCTCCAATGCTATCTCTGACTGCAATAGTATCCTTATTATTTGCAAAATGATATATGATGCTGTGGCTATTGCTCTCTATATAAGTTACATCCCGAAGCTTTACAGAGATCCTTCCCTGCTCCCTATTCTCCAAAACCACTGTCTTTTCCTGCTTCAATGCGTCCGTCAGCTGTCCTGCTACCATATGGAGCCTATCCTTCATAACATCAGCGTCAGGATCTTTGCATATAAAATTCAGCGGTCTGAAATTAAAGCTGTCATAAACCAGCTCCTGATGACTTGTCACAAAGATCACGAAGCAATTACCATTCTGACCTAGCTGCCGCGCGACTTCAAAACCGGTCATTTCAGGCATATCAAGGTCAAGAAATATAGCCGAAAAAGGCTTTTTACCATGGCAGTAAAAAAAGCTCTCAGCTTTGGTAAACGTTTCTATATCAGCCTTGACCGACCTTGATTCAAGCTCATTTGCCAGCATAGATTTAAAAAACTGAAGAAAAACAGCATTATCATCACAAACTGCGATCCGCATTTTTTCACATCCTTTTATAACATAGTCTGTGTACGATTTTATATTACCATAATTATACCGTAAGGTCAAGCCATAAAACCAGCAATAAGCACCTAGCGTCAAAAATTGTCATGTTGTGCCAAAATCGAGAAACTTTGTTCCAAAAACCACACCTCATATTTGTCCCTTTTGCCAATTTACAAAAATATACTTATGTGTTACAATAATAGAGTAAAGTATATTGATCGTGTGAAATGGGGTGACATTACTGGTCAAAGTCGTAAAAATCCATCTAATTAGTGAGCAATTTGACAAAGCAGGCAACCGGATAGATTATAAAGAAGTCAATAAAATACTGTGGGAATTGCAAAAGCAGACACGAGAAGCAAAGAATAAAACTGTTCAGCTTCTTTGGGAATGGAACAATTTTTCAAGCGATTATGTTAAGGCGAGTGGCATATATCCTAAAGCAAAAGACATATTTGGCTACTCAAGTGTGCATGGACAAGCAAACAAAGAATTAAGAACAAAACTCGCTTTAAATTCAAGTAATCTTTCCACTACCACAATGGACGTATGTAAAAATTTTAATACATATAAAAAAGAGGTATGGAAAGGCAAACGATCAGTTCCTTCATACAAATCAGACCAACCTCTTGATCTGCACAAAGACTCTATAAAGCTGATATATGAAAACAACCAATTTTATGTTAGGCTCGCTTTATTAAAAAAAGCTGGATTTGCAAAGTATGGTTTTAAAGACGGTTTTCGTTTTAAAATGCAGGTGAAAGATAATTCTACCAAAACTATTCTTGAGCGTTGTTTTGACGGGATATACACAATAGTAGCCAGCAAACTTTTATACGACCAAAAGAAAAATAGGTGGAAGCTTAATCTGTCTTATAGTTTTGACAATAAAAACATTTCTGAACTTGACAAAGAAAAGATCCTTGGTGTTGATGTAGGAGTTAGTTATCCTTTAGTCGCTTCGGTTTTCGGTGATCGTGACCGATTCAAAATCAAGGGTGGCGAAATTGAGAAATTCAGAAAAAGCGTGGAAGCTCGCAGACGTTCAATGCTCGAGCAAACAAAATACTGCGGTGACGGAAGAATTGGTCACGGCAGAAAAAAACGCACTGAGCCTGCCCTAAATATAGGCGACAAGATAGCAAGATTTCGTGATACAACAAACCACAAATACAGCAGAGCTTTGATAGAATATGCTGTAAAAAAGGGCTGCGGAACTATCCAAATGGAAAAGCTGACGGGTATTACATCTAAATCTGATCGTTTTCTAAAAGACTGGACTTATTATGACCTCCAGACAAAGATAGAAAGCAAGGCAAATGAGGCAGGGATAAAGGTCGTCTATATCGCCCCTGAATATACAAGTCAGAGATGCAGCAAATGCGGATATATCCACAAGGATAACAGACCAAATCAAGCGAAATTTAGATGTCTTAAATGCGATTTTGAAAGTAATGCCGATTATAATGCAAGTCAGAATATCGGTATAAAAAATATTGATAAAACAATTAAAAAAGAACGAAAAAAGCAAAAGAGCGAAGCCCAAGTGAATGAAAAATAAGTAAGGGTTTCGCACAATTTCAGGGCGACTCGGCGTCCTAAAATCGAGAAAGTGTACATAAGTATTTAACAAAATACGGTAAATACTCTCGGTAAGGTTTTAACGTGCACATAATAATCCGTGCAACAGGGTTACACTTTTGTGCAATTTTGCAGTTGCAACTTACGCATAGGTGTAAAATACGAGGCAGTTCCGAAATAAATACTGTGTTTTTCTCGCGTTGCAACTTACGCATAGGTGTAAAATACGAGTTTCACTTAACCACTCCCCTCTCAATTTTAACGGTTGCAACTTACGCATAGGTGTAAAATACGAGGTAGCTGTCATATTCTCTATAGTAATGCTTCACGTTGCAACTTACGCATAGGTGTAAAATACGAGATTGTGCGCCTATACTTATCATATGCCAAGCTTGTTGCAACTTACGCATAGGTGTAAAATGCGAGGACAGCGATATCAAGGTAGCTAACGAATATATCGGTTGCAACTTACGCATAGGCATAAAATACGAAGCACTCAATTTGCATTGTGATACGATATCGAATTACAATCACATATTTGTAAAACAACAAAAGGGCTGTCCACACAGCCCTTTTGTTCTTATCTATCCTATGCCAAGCCCCTTACCCCTTAGGCTTTTTCATAGTAAGCGAAATACGCTTTTTCTTCAGGTCAACGTTAAGTACCCAAACCTTAACTACCTCCCCGACCTTTACGACCTCAAGAGGGTGCTTTATATATCTGTCGCACATCTGAGAAATATGTACAAGTCCGTCCTCATGAACGCCAATATCAACGAACGCTCCGAAGTCTATAACGTTTCTCACTGTACCCATAAGCTCCATGCCCGGCTTCAAGTCTTTAAGCTCCATGATGTCGCCACTTCTCATAAGCGGTGGAGGCAACTCGTCACGAGGGTCACGGCCCGGCTTTTCAAGCTCCCCTACTATGTCCTTTAACGTCGGAGCACCAATGCCGATATCTGTGGCAAGCTTTTTCATGCCCATTGCATTGACTTTCTCAGCTATCTGCTTTACGTCGCCCATGTCCGCAAGGCTCAGCCCGCACCTGTCAATAAGCGCCTGCGCTGCCTTGTATGACTCAGGGTGAACAGCGGTGTTATCCAGCGGATTTTTTCCGCCACGCACTCTCAAAAATCCTGCGCACTGCTCAAAAGCCTTTGCGCCAAGTTTCGGAACTTTCATAAGCTGCTTTCTTTCGGTGAAAGCTCCGTTTTCCTCACGATAGGAAACAATATTCTTTGCAACTGTCATATTTATGCCCGATATGTATGACAACAATGAGTATGAAGCCGTATTAAGGTCAACGCCTACTGAGTTTACGCAGTCCTCAACAACGCCCTTTAAAGCCTCGTCCATTCTCGCCTTTGGCATATCATGCTGATACTGTCCAACACCTATTGCCTTTGGGTCTATCTTTACAAGCTCTGCAAGAGGGTCCTGCAAACGGCGTGCTATTGATACTGCTGAACGCAGTGAAACGTCATACTCAGGAAACTCCTCAGCCGCAAGCTTGGAAGCGGAGTAAACGGAAGCGCCTGCCTCAGACACCACCATGTAAGAAACTTTTTGCGGAATTTCTTTGATAAGCTCGGCTGTGAACTGCTCCGTTTCTCTTGAAGCAGTGCCGTTTCCTATGGAGATGGTCGTAACACCATATTTCTTTATAAAGCCCGTCAGAATACGCTTAGCACGCTCTGTATCCTTCTTTGGCGGAGTAATGTAGATTATCGCAGTGTCAAGCACCTTGCCTGTAGCGTCCACTACAGCGGTCTTACAACCGTGAGCATATCCCGGGTCAAGACCAAGGGTAACAGTGTCTTTAACAGGCGGCTGCATAAGAAGCTGTCTGAGATTTGAGGAGAACACCTTTATTGCCCCCTCCTGAGCGTTTGCCGAAAGCTCCGCCCTTATCTCACGCTCTATGGACGGATAAATAAGTCTTTTATAGCCGTCCTCACAAGCAGCCGTAACAAGCTGTCCGCACTCTGACTTGTTTTTCACATATCTTGACACGCAGGCTCTCTCCCCAGCGCCCTCTGGGACATTCACTGATACTTTTAGAATGCCCTCTTTTTCGCCTCTATCCAAAGCCAAAACTCTGTGACCTGCTATCTTTCCCACAGCCTCGGCATAGTCGTAATAGTTCTCGTACACTGACTCGGTATTCTCGTCAGACGCTTTTGAGCTTATCACACCTATCTGTGAAAACAGCGTTCTTATGTATTTTCTCAGGTCAGCGTCGTCAGAGATATCCTCCGCGATTATGTCCATTGCACCCTGCAAAGCTTCGTCCGCAGACTTTACGCCCTTTTCCTCGTTGATAAATTTTGACCCCTCGACCTGCGGGTCGCATTTCTTATCCTGGGTCAGGATAAGTTCAGCCAGTGGTTCAAGCCCCTTTTCTCTTGCCACCGAAGCCCTCGTTTTACGCTTCGGCTTGAAAGGTCTATAGATATCCTCCACCTCCACAAGGGTCTTTGCATTTTCAATAGCAGACATTATCTCGTCTGTCATTTTCTCCTGCTCAGTGATAGAAGAGATTATCTCGCCTTTACGTTTTTCGAGATTTCTCAGGTAAGTGAGCCTGTCAGCGATCTCTCTAAGCACCTGATCGTCCAACGAGCCTGTAAGCTCCTTTCTATATCGTGCAATAAACGGTATAGTTTTATCGTCATCAAGGAGTGCAACAGTGTTGTCTATCTGCTCCTGTCTGAGCTTAAATTCTTCCGCAAGGGTCTTGTTAATGTCCATGTTTTTACCAATCCTTTTTATTACTTTTTGCGTATTATCACATATAATATTATAGCACATTTTCGATAAAAACGCAACGAAAATGCGGTCGAAAACTGTAACAAAGATATTATATAATACATATAGGATCAATCAGAAAATTAATAAAAGCAGGCAAAAATGCACTTGAAAAAAGGGCATAGATATGATATTATAGAAGAATAAAACAGTATTCAGGAGTGTTTATATGCTAAATCAGTTTTCAAGAACCGAGCTTTTATTCGGCAAAGAAGCAATGGAAAAGCTCAGCAACAGCAGGGTTGCGATTTTCGGCATAGGCGGTGTAGGCGGATATGCAGTTGAAGCCCTTGCACGAAGCGGTGTAGGCGAGCTTGACCTTATAGATGATGACAAAGTGTGTCTGACCAACATCAATCGTCAGATAATTGCCACAAGAAAAACAGTAGGAAAATACAAGGTAGACGTGGCGGAAGAGCGTGTTCACGACATCTGCCCTGACATAAAGGTAAACACATACAAGTGTTTTTATATGCCTGACACAGCGGATCAGTTTGATTTTACTCAGTATGATTACATTATCGACGCCATTGACACTGTTACAGGCAAGCTGGAGATAATAAAGCGAGCAGACGTCGCAGGAGTACCTGTTATATCCTCAATGGGTGCAGGCAACAAGCTTGACCCTACAGCATTCCGTGTGGCGGACATTTATCAGACAAAGGTCTGCCCTCTTGCGAAAGTCATGCGACGAGAGCTTAAAAAGGCTGGTATAAAGTCGCTTAAAGTTGTTTACTCAGAGGAACAGCCTATCAGACCGATAGAAGATATGGCTATTTCATGCCGTCAGGACTGCATTTGTCCTCCTGGTACGGCAAGAAAATGCACAGTGCGCCGTGATATTCCAGGTTCAACAGCATTTGTTCCGTCAGTGGTGGGACTTATCGTGGCAGGAGAAGTTATTAAAGATCTTGCAAAGAAATAATACAAACAAAGGACGAATCATTGATCAGCTGTGGTATAATGGTTTTGGAAATTGGTCGGGATAAACTGCCCGACAAATCAGCAGTTGATAAGGAGTACAGGAATGAAAAATAGAATAATATATTGCCTTAATTTCCTTTGGACAAGCATTATTGCATTTTCGTTTCCAATATGCTTTGGCTGGATTTTTCTTGATATAACAGGTCATTCAAAAGGATATAGTTATAATTTAGGTTCTGAAAAAGATGTTTCAATATTATTTGGCTGCATTGAGTTGTTGATATGGTTGGCATTATCCTTACCATCATATATTTATATTTTTCGGAAAACAATCACTAAAGGGAAACGAAACTTGTATGTAATAATCGCTTTTTATATAGCTCTTGCTTTAATTTGTATCATTGTTTCAGGCGGAATATCTGCCTATTTAAAAGCAGTTTTCAATATATATTAATCAGATTTATCTCAACTATTACTTCCCATTTGTCGAGCAGATCACTTATCGCAGCACTATTATTTGAATTTTTCAGAAAGGAAAAACTGTTATGCAAGAATGGCTCATGACTATAACGCTTGGAATAATCGGAGTATTTTTGATAACTGTTACATATGCCGCATTATATCAAAGCAAAAAAAGCAAAAAACACATATCTGGATTTCCATTTTTCGGTGGGTTTATTCTTGCTGTTGCATTTCTCTTCTCTCCTGTTAAATGGTTAGCTTTTCTGGGCTTCTTTGATTATGGTTTGTGGCTCCTGCCATATGTATTGATTATGGATTATTATAACAACAAAAAATTCAAAAAAATATATATGCAGCAGAATTTTGAACAACGCATCAGTGATAAATCAAAAGAATTACGTATCAGAATTTTTGAAAGAAATGAAGAATGGGTACAGCCGTATATTACGAATTTAGTTTATGTACTCAAAGTGCCTAAGCTGTTATATGCTGTTTGTACAGACCAAAATGGAAAGAAATTTTTACTTATTGATAAATGCAAAAGAAAAAGCAACATTGAAATAGTTCCTTTTGATAATAATACTATTCTACTTACAGACCTCAACTCAAAAGATGTTGATTATTCAGTAGAAATTGAAATCAAAGACAATCCATAAATAGTTTCCCATTTATCGAACAGCTCCCTCATCGCAGCACTCATAACGGGTGCTGTGTTTTTTTAGACAAACAGTGCTTTCGTATGCTTACATTAACGTAAGCATACGAAAGCACTGTTTCCATACATTACATTTACAAACTGCAATACTAAATCATATATACAAAAAAAGAGCCATAGCAAAAGCTACAGCTCTCTGGCTCCCCCTGTTGGACTCGAACCAACGACCCTTCGGTTAACAGCCGAATGCTCTACCGACTGAGCTAAGGAGGAATATGACTAAACAGAGAAGAATACTATCTTCTCTGTTTAGTAAGGTGTCGGCAGCACCCTATCTTACCAGGACGTTACCATCCAAGTATTTTCGGCGAAGAAGAGCTTAACTACTGTGTTCGGCATGG
>NZ_QTXU01000013.1:0-80104 GCF_003461785.1 Ruminococcus sp. AM43-6 | reverse complement strand
TGTCTATCTCTCTTTTCTTTTTTCTTAATTTTGTCCAATATCTATTGTAGCACTACAGACAAGGATATGTGCGTTATCTGAATTTTGTTGACTTTTTATATTTGTATGCTATAATATAATTACTGCCTAATATAAAATGCACTGATGAGTAGTGTCATTATCTTAAATTTGAGGTTTGAGAGTAGTGTAATTTTATAGGGTAGTAAAACGGAACAAAAAACGATATTTTAAAAATGTGTGTTTGAGAGTAGTGTAATTTTATAGGGTAGTAAAACGCAACACTAGGGGAACTTGCGCTTGCCTCTTGTTTGAGAGTAGTGTAATTTTATAGGGTAGTAAAACGTAAAATATCATGTATGTATAACTCTTACCGTTTGAGAGTAGTGTAATTTTATAGGGTAGTAAAACTAGTTGAGTATTATCGCAATCAGTATATAGGTTTGAGAGTAGTGTAATTTTATAGGGTAGTAAAACGCCGTAAATTCCGTTAAAGTCAACACCTGTGTTTGAGAGTAGTGTAATTTTATAGGGTAGTAAAACCGCACAGTACTGTCAGCCTTTCTTTCAAAAGTTTGAGAGTAGTGTAATTTTATAGGGTAGTAAAACACTGACGTTCACAGAGGAAATTCTGGGAACGTTTGAGAGTAGTGTAATTTTATAGGGTAGTAAAACTCATTCCAAGCTCGTGAAGCCTGTATATCTGTTTGAGAGTAGTGTAATTTTATAGGGTAGTAAAACGCCGTAAATTCCGTTAAAGTCAACACCCGTGTTTGAGAGTAGTGTAATTTTATAGGGTAGTAAAACTTTGTTCGCACGCATAGCCTACAGTACGACGTTTGAGAGTAGTGTAATTTTATAGGGTAGTAAAACGTTTCTAATTCTACGTCGATTTTCCTAGTGGTTTGAGAGTAGTGTAATTTTATAGGGTAGTAAAACTTCCCACTTGACAAGAACATATGTTCGTGTGTTTGAGAGTAGTGTAATTTTATAGGGTAGTAAAACATCAGCGACCTGTTTTGCCAGTTTGCTGACGTTTGAGAGTAGTGTAATTTTATAGGGTAGTAAAACTTGTATGTAGTGCTGTTAAACTGACCATTGGTTTGAGAGTAGTGTAATTTTATAGGGTAGTAAAACAAGTCGTACTATCTGAACGTCTGCATGGGAGTTTGAGAGTAGTGTAATTTTATAGGGTAGTAAAACAAATGTCGGTTACGATTGGGTTCGCTAGTTGTTTGAGAGTAGTGTAATTTTATAGGGTAGTAAAACCGCAAAGCTAGGTGGCAACAAGCTGGACGAGTTTGAGAGTAGTGTAATTTTATAGGGTAGTAAAACTATTTCAGCAGATAAGTATGACGGCAATGTGTTTGAGAGTAGTGTAATTTTATAGGGTAGTAAAACCGAAAAGATACCAATGGGACGTTTCACCTGGTTTGAGAGTAGTGTAATTTTATAGGGTAGTAAAACTGTAACAATGCGTTATGCCTATTTCAACAGGTTTGAGAGTAGTGTAATTTTATAGGGTAGTAAAACTTATTTACCGACAGAATTTGTGATTGCTAAGTTTGAGAGTAGTGTAATTTTATAGGGTAGTAAAACCTTTTGTTGATTTCCGTCAGCCGTCCGTATGTTTGAGAGTAGTGTAATTTTATAGGGTAGTAAAACCAACATTTTCCAATATCATTCCTACATACAGTTTGAGAGTAGTGTAATTTTATAGGGTAGTAAAACTGGTGAATTTGGCGAATACGGCTAACATAGGTTTGAGAGTAGTGTAATTTTATAGGGTAGTAAAACCATGGAAGCCGCCCTTGATAAGTATGGCAAGTTTGAGAGTAATGTAATTTTATATGGTAGTATAACTTCCAAGACAGGATATTGTTCTTACACCAAAAACTGAAAATAGATTATTTTTTTGTGGATGAAAGATATGAGCAGTGATTTCCGTTGGATGAGAATGAATCGTTCTACATTGGAAAGTCGATAGCCGGATTAAAGTTGAATCAGTCGGCACAGAATCCGATTACATCACGATACAAGATACCATGGAGGAATATGATAATGTCGAAAGATGAGTATTTGATAACCGATACGCCCTTCAAAGCGTTGACGGTTTTTGCAATGCCAATGATTATTGGAAGTTTCTTTCAGCAAATATACAATATGGCCGACTCTGTTATTGTCGGTCAGTTTGTTGGTTCTTCCGCACTTGCAGCTGTCGGTGCATGTGCAGCATTGACCAATGTGTTCATTTGTGTGGCACTGGGAGCCGGTGTCGGAGCCGGTGTGCTTGTGAGCCGTTATTTCGGAGCCAGGGAGTATGGCAAAATGAAAACAATCGTGTCAACCTCCTTGATTAGCTTTTTGCTTCTAAGTATAGTCCTTGGTGTTTTTGGCTTTTTCTTCGCCAACTCGTTGATGAGTGGACTGCAAACCCCTGCCGACATACTGGATGATGCAGTACTGTATCTGCGGGTCTATTTTGTGGGCTTTCCGTTTCTGTTTATGTATAACATTCTTTCTACCATGTTCACCTCAATCGGCGAATCCAAAATTCCGCTAGGACTGCTGATTTTTTCGTCCATACTGAATATTTTAATGGATCTTTGGATGGTAGCCGGGCTAGGTCTCGGTGTGTTCGGTGCGGCTATTGCAACCCTGATTGCACAGGGGATTTCAGCTGTGTTTTCGTTTTTGATCTTTCTGTCTCGGATGCGGCAATACAAGAGCTCCTTTAGCAGGTTCGACCGGCAGGAGCTCTATTCCATGCTTCGCATTGCGGTACCATCGGTTTTGCAGCAGTCCACAGTGTCTATCGGTATGATGATCGTGCAGGCAGTGGTAAATCCTTTCGGTACACAGGCACTCGCTGGGTATGCAGCAACGATGAGGGTGGAAAATGTTTTTTCATTGATCTTTGTATCCATCGGCAATGCGGTTTCGCCGTATGTTTCTCAGAACCTTGGTGCAAAGAAAATTGATCGTATCAAAAAAGGCTACCATGTTGCACTGGTACTGGATCTGTGCTTTGCGGTCATTGCGTTAGTGACCATTGAAGCGCTGCATACGCAGATCTCATCACTGTTCTTAGGAAAAGACGGAACGGCGTTTGCCTATCAGGTGTCAGGTGATTATATGAGGTGGCTTGGTTACTTTTTCATCTTCATGGGTATCAAGATGGCAACCGATGGAGTTCTTCGCGGTCTCGGAATTATGCGTCCGTTCCTCGTTGCAAACATAGTGAATCTTGCGATTCGTATGTCCGTTGCCCTGATCTGTGCACCACGTTTCGGCATTGCCTTTGTCTGGCTTGCGATACCAGTTGGCTGGCTTGCAAACTTTTTGATCTCCTATGTGGCTCTTAGGAGATCATGGCCGACTGATAAAATGGCATACATTAGTTAAATTCCAGCTTGTGGGGATGACATGAAAAATGAAGTTTAAGGAACAGAGCTTTACCCTGTTTGCCTATACAAATTATAGGATAATTCAAGGTTATCACAGGCTCGAACCACTAGATTTTAATGGAAAAGGTGCGTTCCACCATTTCCTCGTACAATAGGGGTTGAGTATGTTTTCGGTGTTTACAACTCTTTGATTGTTGCCGTGTATAAGTCGTCAGAGTGGTTTGTATGTAAAGAGGCAAAGGACAGACTTCCAAGACAGGATATTGTTCTTACACCGAAAACTGAAAATAGATTATTTTTTTGTGGATGAAAGATATGAGCAGTGATTTCCGTTGGATGAGAATGAATCGTTCTACATTAAAAAGTCGATAGCCAGATTGAAGTTGAATCAGTCGGCACAGAATCCGATTACATATCTGTATCCACTGGAGAAAGATAAAATTCATATTTAATGAAATTGACAAATCGGAATTTACGGAGGAAAATAGTAATGGCACTGTTCCTACTGATTACATATATAGTAATTTTTATATTTCAAATAATATTATTTGTGATAACCATTCGCAAGAAAACAAAAAAACTTTGGCGGATATTGTTTTCGGCAGAACTAATTCCGCTGCTTATATCCATAGGACTGATGATTTACTATAATAATCTTCCTGGATATGGATTTATGCCAGGACTAACTTATTTGGGAGAAGTATTGTTTAGTTTTGGAGCGGTTGTTTTGTACTGTATAAGTTTCCTGATTTCTATATGCAGTTATATTGCAATTTCAAATAAACAAAGGAAACGCTGAATAAATCGTTTCTGCCGTTTTTTCACAGTCCTCTCAGTGACGTATTTTCGAGCGTTGCTCAAAACGGCGAAACGAATGCCTCGCATTAATCAGCTTTTTCTAAACTTAATTTGAGGTGTTCCACTTGTGTGTTTATTTGAGTTCCTTGAATGAGTTTAAATATTATGTTAATATTTTAAAGAAGTTGGCGTGTAGTTGATTAGAAAGATAAATCGGAATTTGAGGAGGTAGGATTAGTTGAAAGTTATAAAGCGAAAATCAATAGGAACACACTTTTCAATGTGTGTTCAGCCTGCTTTTATTATTGGTACAAACAATGAAGATGGAACGCATAACTTTGCTCCAATTACATGGGTTAGCATAACCAATGAGAAAGAGAATGACTATTTATTAATTATCAGTATGTTTGGTACTAAAAGGACCAAACAGAATGTAATTAGAACTGGTGTTTTAAGCGTTAATCTTGTTAGCACAGACATGATCGAACTTATGGATTATTTTGGCACACATCATGCGAAGGATGGGAAGAAGGATGAAATTTCATATGATGTTGGTAGGGGAGAGATTGTGGATGTTCCTGTTTTGGAGGCGAGTAGGTGGATATATGAATGTGAAGTAGTTCAATCAATTGAAATTGGAGAATCAACAACCTTTTTCTGCAGAATAAGGAATATTCAAATAGAAGAACAGATGGAATGTAGAGATACACTTGATGTGGATCTTACGAAATTAGAACCTGTAATTTATTCGGGAATGTATCATAGTATTGGAAAATTACTTGGCAAAATAGGTGATTTTTCAAAATAGACAAATTCCAGTTTGTAGGGATGACATTAAAAATGAAGTTTAAGGAACAGAGCTTTACCCTGTTTGGCTATACAAATTATAGGATAATTCAAGGTTATCACAGACTCGAAACCCTAGATTTCAAGGGGAAAAGTGCGTTCCACCATTTCATCGTACAATAAGGGTTGAGTATGTTTTTCGTTGAACAACCGAGCCATATGGAGACTGTCTGCTTACTGTCGAAAAAAGTTTGGTTTTATGATAAAAATTAAACTTTCGCGGAAATATGTACCTGTGCTTTTGTTTAATTGAGAGGATGATTGGTTTGAATATTATATATAAAAAAGCAACGATAGACGATATAGTTCTGCTAACCAAAACAAGAATAGAAGTTTTGCGGGCAGCTAATAATCTAACGTCAGATATTGATATGGATGAAGTAGAAAGAAAAACTTACGAGTATTATAAAGAAGCCTTTCAGAATGATACTCACACAGCATATATAGTTTTTGAGGACAATAAATTTGTTGGTGCAGGTGGAGTTAGTTATTACCAGGTGATGCCTACCTATCACAATCCAAGTGGTAAGAAAGCATATATTATGAATATGTATACGGAGCCATTATATCGCAGAAATGGTATCGCCATAAGGACGCTGGCATTACTGGTAGAAGATGCAAAGAAAAGAGGTATTACTTCTATTTCTCTGGAAGCGACAGAAATGGGCAGACCTTTATATGAAAAGTTTGGATTTGTGCAAATGAAGAATGAAATGGAGTACATTGAAATTTAGCAAATAGGAAGAAAATATGAAAAAAACAGTAATAGGCATAATTGCCCACGTCGACTCAGGCAAGACGACGCTTTCGGAAGCAATGCTTTATTTGTCGGGCAAAATAAGAAAGGTCGGACGTGTAGACCACGGCGACGCTTTTCTTGACACGGATATGATTGAAAAAAACAGAGGTATAACTGTTTTCTCAAAACCCGCAGAATTTGAATATAAAAACACATCTTTCACCTTGCTTGACACACCTGGTCATGTTGATTTTTCAGCGGAAACTGAGCGTGCATTACAGGTGCTTGATCTTGCTGTGCTTGTTATAAGCGGCACTGACGGTGTGCAGAGCCATACCCAAACTCTTTGGAGGCTGTTAAAGCGTTATAACGTCCCAACCTTTGTTTTTGTGAACAAAATGGACTTGGACGGTGCTGATAAAACCTTCGTCATGAACAGTTTAGAAGGTCGTCTTGGCAGTGGATTTGTGGATTTCTGCCGTATGAAGTCCGAAGTCGCAGAGGATTGCGCCCTTTTTGATGAAAATATTATGAATGAGTTTCTTGAAACGGGATCAATGTCTGACAAGATACTGTCAGATTCCGTGGCTCATAGAAAAGTATTTCCATGCTTTTTCGGCTCAGCTTTAAAATCGCAGGGCATAGAAAAATTTATGAACGCCCTTGCAGAGCTTGCACCGTGTGTATATGACAGCGGTACTTTTGGTGCAAAAGTGTATAAAATTTCAGAGGACGGTGGCTCACGTCTAACTTTTATGAAGATAACAGGTGGCTGTCTTAAGGTTAGAGATCTAGTAGATTATACATCGGCTGACGGTGAAAGCTTCTCAGAAAAGGTCAGCAGGATAAGAATATATTCAGGGGCAAAATATCGTAATACGGATAACGCTGAAACTGGCGTTGTTTGCGCTGTTGAAGGGTTGACTAAAACCTATGCAGGGCAGGGGTTTGGTTTTGAGCAGGATTCTGCAAAACCACTGTTGGAGCCTGTTCTTACCTATCGTGTCGAGCCTGTGTGTGATTTGGATATGCACACTCTGCTGTCGTATTTCCGTGTGCTTGAAAATGAAGATCCACAGCTTCACGTCGATTGGAATGAACAGCTTGGCGAAATACATGTCAGCATAATGGGCGAGGTGCAGCTTGAAATACTGAAAAGCATTTTCAAGCGGCGCTTTGATATCGACATTGATTTTGGCGAGGGAAGCATTGCATACAAAGAAACTATTGAGAAAACGGTTTACGGCTATGGTCACTATGAGCCGCTCAGGCATTATGCTGAGGTGCATTTGAAGCTTGAGCCGCTGGAGCGTGGCAAGGGTCTGCGTTTTGCAACGGAATGCAGTGAAGATACGCTGGACAAAAACTGGCAAAGACTTATCCTTACCCATTTGCAGGAGAAAAAGTATCTTGGCGTTCTCACAGGCTCTCCTATTACAGATATGAAAATAACGCTCGTTTCGGGAAGAGCGCACCTTAAACACACTGAGGGCGGCGACTTCCGTCAAGCAACATATCGTGCCGTCAGACAGGGACTTAGAAACGCAAAGTCCGTTCTTCTTGAGCCTTATTACAGCTTCACACTTGAAGTGCCACAGCAGAACGTGGGACGTGCTATAACAGATATACAGAACATGGGCGGAGTTTTCTCACAGCCGGAGGTATCGGGCGAATTTTCCGTTATAAAGGGAAGCGCACCGGTGGCGGAAATGCGAGGCTATCAGTCGCAGGTCATAAGCTACACCAAGGGCGTTGGAAAGCTGATATGCACTTCTGACGGTTACCGTGAATGTCATAATACAGAAGTTGTGCTTGAAGAATATGGCTACGATCCTGACAGAGATCTTGAAAATACGGCAGATTCTGTATTTTGCTCTCATGGCGCAGGTTACAATGTCAAATGGAACGAAGTTTCTGATAAGCTTCATATACCTCCAGAGGACAAACGTAGGCAGGTTTCTCAGCCACAGACATACGCTCGTGCCGAAGATTTTGTAAGACGTGCAGCAAGTGATAAGGAGCTTATGGAGATATTTGAGCGCACTTACGGAAAGATAGAACGTGATAAGTACTATGCGATGCGCAGACCTGAAAAATCTGTAAAGTCAGCGTCAAAGCCGAAGCAGATATACTCAGGCGTGGAATATTTGCTGGTTGACGGCTATAACATAATTTTCTCTTGGGACGAGCTGAAAAAGGCTGCCAACGAGAGCCTTGACCTTGCACGAAGTATGCTTGTGAACAGGCTTTGCAACTATCAGGGATACAAGCAATGTGAGCTGATACTCGTCTTTGACGCATACAAGGTCAAAGAGCAGGAGCGTGTAGTGGAAAATTACCACAATATCAGTATAGTTTACACCAAAGAAGCCGAAACGGCTGACACTTATATCGAACGCACTGCCCACAAGCTCAGCCGAGAGCATAAGGTAAGGGTCGCCACATCTGACGGCATGGAGCAGGTCATAATCATGGGCAGCGGCGCTTTCAGAATGTCAGCTCAGGAGCTTCACGAGGACGTTATGCGTGTGGAAAAAGAGATAAGAGAATATATCGCCAATATGAAATAAAAAAACCGATTTTCTGAAAATAACCAGAAAATCGGTTTTCGTTATTTCTTCCTTTTCTTGGACTTTATTTTTATTTCAGGTATCGCTAAGTTGTCGAATATTACGCCTGATTCACTATTATTTTCGTTTTCATCATTCTCGGTTTTTACATCTTCAACGTGAACTTCTGGAAAAGCAAGGTTATCTGTATAACAGTCAAGATGTTTGTTCTTTTTGTTCATATTCTTTTCCTCCGTTAATTAATAAAGTTGATAAATCCTGTTATAACAAGGCTGTTTATAAAATCGGCAAACATACTTCCAACAATAGGAACAAGCATATAAGCCTTTATTGAAGGGGCAAATTTTGCTGTTAAAGCCTGCATATTAGCCATAGCGTTTGGCGTTGCACCCATTCCGAAGCCGCAAGTTCCTGCCGCAAGCACTGCCGCATCATAGTTTCTGCCCATTACATTATATACGATAAAGTATGAGAACATTGCCATAAGAAGCACCTGTGCAACAAGCATGATTATCATAGGTAATGCAAGCTCGGCAAGCTGCCAGAGTTTCAATGTTATCATGGCTATTCCGAGAAAAAGTGAAAGACAAATACCACCAATATCATTTATTTCACCCATGTGTATGTGTATTTTACCGCTGTATTCACCGATGTTTCTCATAAATGCTGCAACGATCATTGATCCGATATACACAGGAAAGGTCATGCCGGAATATGAAAGCACCCATGATACAAACGTGCCTATTCCCATTGCTATCGCAAGCTGATAAGCTGCAGGTGCATACATACTTACAGAGCGGTGATGTTTTTGTTCGTCCTCGACAAGTATAGAGTCGTCCTCAGGAATAACAGTTTTCAGCAGATCGTGTTTGATTATAAGCTTTCTGCCGATAGGTCCGCCCATTACAGAGCCTATAATCAATCCAAAAGTAGCCGCTGCTGTGCAGAGGCTTGTTGCTCCTTGCTGACCAAGGTCCTCAAGCACTGTGCCAAAAGCACCTGACGTTCCGTGACCGCCTACCATAGGGATAGATCCTGTACACATACCTACCAGCGAGCTTACTCCCAATAGCTTTGAAAGTCCTACGGCAACCGCATTCTGCGCAAATATCAGCACTATCAGGCATAATAAAAATACAATAAGACTTTTGCCTCCTGCTTTCAAAACTTTAATGTTTGCCTGAAAGCCAACAGAAGTGAAGAACATGACCATGCAAACTGTTTTTAGCGTTTCATCAAACTGAAATTCGACTATTCCTGCGACGTGAAGAATACATGATATGATAGCAAAAATAATTCCGCCGATGACAGGAGAGGGAATACAGAAGGTTTCAAGAAATCTGACTTTCTTTTTGAGAAATCCCCCTAAATACAAGACTCCTACTGCCACCGCAAGAGTTTGATACATATCCACATTTATTGTTTTCAAATTTGATCCTCCTCTGTTATAGCAGTTCCAATGCTGTTATAATATTCCACCGCCCCTTTATGAAAAGCACACGGGATATTATCTGTCGCAAATTTTGTGTCATTATTCGCAAATGAGATCCTTTTCTTTATCTGGTCATTTTCCTCAAAAAGCATTTTCGTGATATCCGCTACAGTGTCGCTGTCCATCTTTTGACTTGCCACAAGAACAGCCTTTACGCCGACAGTCTTGACGTCCTCGTCAATGCCTTTATAAGTTCCTGCCTTTATTACAGTTTCATAGTATCCGTCATAAAGATTTGTCATATATGATATCGTTCTGTCATCAAGAGGCAATATTCTTATATCCATTTCCTCAGAAAGCTGTGTTATAACATCACATGGAGCACCAAGTACCACGAAAAATGCATCGATAGAGCCGTTTTTAAGTGCCTCAGCAGACTTCTGATAGTTCATGTTGCACACATCTATCATGTTATAGTCAAGACTTACAGAGTTTAAAATGTACTCAGCATTTTTTGCTACGCCAGAATCTTCTTCGCCCACAGAGACCTTTTTTCCTTTCAGATCAGCAGGAGTTTGAATATCTGAGTCAGCCGGAACGATTATCTGAAAAGACTCCATGTAAAGAGCCGCAACTGCACGGACGTTGTTTATTTTGTTACCATTAAAATCTCCTGTGCCATTCACTGCTTCAGACAGGACATCGCTTTGGACTATTCCCATGTTGATAAAGCCGTCCTTTAAAAGCCTCATGTTAGCCTGAGAACCAGCCGTTCTTATATTTGTGATGTTTTCATCAATATCACTGAGAGTGTCAGCAAATTTATAATATATACCACCTTCGTTGCCGGATCCCAGTTTTATCTCAGAGCGTTTACAGCAAGAGCAGAACATTGTAAGTAAAGCAACTGTAACAATAAATATTATTGTATTTTTTATTTTTCGCAATCCGATCATTCCTTTCTAAAATATTCAAAAAGTTATCCTACTGATAATATCATATCCATATTTGCATTAAACATATATTTCATATAAAAAAATCACCGATCAGCTTTTTGGTAATATCATTGAGGTTAAAAAAGCCACACCGAGCGTGGCTTTTTTCCTCTAATATAGACAGTAAACAAATTTTGCATTAAGAAGCTTAGCACCCGAAAGCTTTGGCAGGACGATCTTGTCCTTTACGATTTCAAAATAAGAAAGTGCAGTTTCGAGTTCCCCATCAGATATTACTGAGTTGCTCATTTCCGCTTTGACTGCAAGTTCTCCGATATATTTTATCATATGAGAGAAATCATCTACTTGCATTTCTTTGCATTTTTCTGTTAACCTGTCACAAAGCTGTAAGTCTGTAATATTTCTGCTGTCGGCAATGCCTATAAGCTTTAAATATTTGAGCATATAGCGATATACCGCCACAGTGCGTGATCTATTGTCCCCATTACTTAGTTCCGAACGCATTTTCTTTACCTTTACATCTCTATGGACTACAACGCCGAAGCCTATAAGCAGAAGTCCGCCCAGAGTGATGAAAATTCCTACAAATGAGCCATGGCTGCTGTTGTTTTCTGATGTGCTTGATGAAGCAAAATTTTTCCCAGTGCCTGACATCACTCCGGCACCATGTCCGTTGCTTGCAGAATTTGTTTTCTTTGTTGTTGAAGCTTTTGAACTGTTTGCGGGCCTTTTAGTAACCACTGAAGTTGTGCCACCCTGACCGCCGTTTTGTGTGGTAGTCGTAGGCTTGCTTTCTGTGCTTTTAGTTGTTGTAACTTCCTTAGGGCCTTTCTCTTGTTGTGTAAGATTAGGATTATCATTATCATAACCTGGTGTGAATTCTGCAGGATACCAACCTGCATTGTCTATAAATACCTCAGCCCATGCGTGCGCACATTTGTCCTTTACACTTACCTCGTATGTTGAATCATCTTCAGGTTCACCGAGCTGTGAATTAAGCACCACATATCCCTCTACATATCTTGACGGATAGCCAAACATTCTTAAAAGCTCTGCACCCGCCGTTGCGAAATATGAACAATAGCCCTCCTTTTGTGTACCTAAAAAATAATCTATGAAATCTTCACCTTTTGGAGTAACACCCGGTTCAAGGGTATAAGTGAAGTTATCAGAGAAATAGTTTTTTATTGCAGTGCTTATTTCTTCATAAGTCCAATCACCCTTGTGGTAAATATCCACGCCAAGATATTCGTTGAGTATCTCTTTATATGCCTTATCAAGCTCATCAGACTTTGAAACGTCCATATATTTTTGGTGAACAAACTCTGAGTAAGCGTCAACACCTCTGTCCTTATTAACAGACAATGCAGGCACTTCTGTGGCTATAGCCTCAGGGAGGGCTTCAAGCCTTTCTTCTATAAGAGAGGGGTCAAAATAGTAAAGAGAATATTTTGTTGAACTTAATTTGACATATGACTCAGTGGTAGGACGCATTTTTTTATCGTCAGTGTTTCCATCACTTGAATATAAAGAAGCGTATGGCGCATACACAAATTTCTTGCTTGCGCCGAGAACAGATACAGAAATTTGAGCAGGGGTCAGATCCGCATATTTTCGTTGGATAAGGTCATAATCCAGATCCTGCACCCATATCTTGCCTTGCTCAAAATCATTAGAAAAGGTGTCTTCATTGCCATTCACGTCAACAGGAGTCCAGCTATTGTCGTTATAAACGCCTGCTACATATCCACGGAGATATAGTGTATTAGAGAATTTTGGAGTGACCACTTTTAGTGCTGTTGAGCCGTTGAAGCTAATGCCTGCTGTCTTGCCAAGAACGCCTCCGTTTGTGCCACCAACTGTTTTTATACCAAACAGATCAAATCCGCCGTCATAATCTGAAAAAGCATTCCTCAGGTCAGTGAGAGAGAAATTTGACACTGCTGTAGAAATATCATGTCTGTATTTTGCAAATGACTCAGGACGTGTAAAGCCTGTTATTGCTGAGAAAAGCATTATAACTACAAGTACCAACGAGCTTAAAATAGCCGTGAATTTCATGAATACGTTATAGAAACAAGCTTTTTGCTTTTCAGATGTAAAATAAAACGTGCGTTTTCGCTCATGCACCGCAAAGGTGTTTTTTCTTCCTGCCTTGTTAGTTGTGTGGTTTATTATGTGCAGTGCAAGCACTGTCACCCAGCATACAAACAGACCAATAACAGTCCACATTGACGGCTCCCAGCCCCAATACATTCCAAGCTCGAAAACAGGAAATGTAATGATGAACAGCAGTGGAAAATCTATCCTATAAAGGCAGGCTGCTGCCGTGCCAAGGCAAACAAGAGTTATAAAAAATACGAAAAAATTTGACGCAAGATATGGGTAGTCGATAGTAGAAATTCCACTAAGCTGAACGCCAAGAGTTGAGTTAGGTTGATTTGCCCTTGAAAGATATCTGTCTATAACAACGAACAAGCCGTATTTTATTGTAGATATCCTGCTCACAAGGTAAATTACATGAAGTATCATCACACCAAGTGCAGAAAACTTAATTATCTTGTGTGACGATTTCATCAGACCAAACACAAGTGAAAGCATGGCGGAGTAATATATGATCGTGGCCTTGTATATTTCCATATCAAGGAATGATACTGCCATAAACGCTGTGCATATGGTCGCCACAAAGGTCAGAAGTATCTGAAACCATAGAAATGAGCCTGAATTATGCTCACGCTCACAATTCATAAGGATATCTCCGTCAATGCAGATACCATTGCTGCTGATAAATCCTATATCTTTGTTTTTGCTTTTTATTCTTTTCTTTTTCATGTTGTCACCTTTATAGACATATTTCCTGTATGCTTTCGGCAACGTGTTTTGCAGTAACGTTCACGACCTCTGCAAACTCATCGTTTATAACGTCGTCTTTCTTTTTGTTTGTGATAAGCATATAGGAATAGCGGAACGCCAGATCGTTATCATTCATAACGCCGCTGAGATTGCTGTTATATGCGGGAGAAAAATACATCAAGTGACCGCATTTATATCTCTCAGGCTCATTGATGTAATTTATCATAGACAGGTCAGGCTCATCATAAACAGAAGCCTGCAACAGCAGACTTATAAGCAGCCTTGCACTTTCTTCGTCTGTAACGTTCACTACTTCGCTGTTATCTTTCTTTTTATCATACCACACTACCTTATGAGGTGTGTCATTTTCTATGAGATAATAGGATATAGACGCTATAGCCTCTACAAGAGTATCATATACGAGCATATAATCGTCTGTATTTGTATCAAGGTGGAGATCCGCCATAAGCACGATAGAGTTTGATATTGGCAGAGAGTAATCCTTGACCATGGTCTTATCCTGCTTTGCAGTAAGCTTCCAGTGTATCCTGTTTATTTTGTCACCATCATGATATTCGTGTATATCAAAAATCTCAGAGGGATCATCGCCCTTTGATGTCTTGGAATAATCATCGGTTTCAAGACCCATTTCAGCATAATTCGCAATGTTGTTTTCGATAGGTATATAGTCAGGAACTATAGTGAACGTACTTTCGTTAAAAAGTCTGGAAGCAGCATCGGTGCTTACTCTTATCTTGAAAAGCTTCAGCATATCCACAATGCGACAGCGTTTTATGTTCATTCTCACTGTGCCATAATGTTTTGCAGAAACGTGCAAAGTAAGATACTGAACATCGTCAGGATAAAGGGGAGTGTTTATCTTCATTGTATTTTTGTCGCCGTCAAGAGTGTTGTAATATTCTATCTCTATAATCATATTGGCAACAGGCAACTTTGAGCGGTTTTGCAATCTCAGCACAACGGGTATCTTTGACGATCTGCCTGCGGTTTTCTGAGTGTTCACAAAACCAACGCTTATTTTCTTTGACATTTTTTTGAGCATAACGAATAAGATAATAGGCATAACAAGTAAAAATGCAAAGAGATAAAAAGAGAAGCTACCCACATATAATATATAGAAGAAAATAGAGGCGATAAATAATATTATATATAAAACCAGCATTTGCTCCTCCGTTACTTGCTAACTCTAGGAACCTGAACTGAGGAAATAACTCCTTTGAGTATCTGTTCTCCTGTGAAGCCGTTTATCTTTGCCTTTGAGCTGAACACAAGTCTGTGAAGAACAACGTCCTTGAAGCTGTATATAACGTCATCGGGGATAACATAATCTCTGCCCTTAAGAAGCGCTGTCGCCTTTGTCATTCTGAGCAGTGCGATAGTTCCTCTAGGTGAAAGACCTAACTTTATATATTCATTGTTTCTGGTTGCATTTGCAAGCATAACGATATACTGGAAAACCTGATCTGAAACATAAATATTTTCCACAACTTTTCTTGCCTGAAGGATATCCTCCGCAGACACCACAGGCCTTACATTATCCACAGGCACGAGATTTTGCTTTGATTTTAGCATTGCGACTTCGCTTTCAAGATTAGGATAACCCATTGTGAGCCTTACGATAAATCTGTCCATTTGCGACTCAGGGAGCATTTGCGTGCCTATAGAGCCAACCGGGTTTTGCGTTGCGATAACGATATAAGGGTCAGGCATTTTATGTGTGATACCGTCCACAGTTACCTTGCCCTCCTCCATTACTTCAAGAAGCGCAGACTGCGTCTTACTTGAGGTTCTGTTTATCTCGTCTGCAAGAAAAAGATTTGTGAGTGCTGCACCCTGCTTATATTCAAACTTGTGTGTTTCTTTATTTAGTATGGTAAAACCTGTCACGTCTGTTGGCAAAACATCAGGTGTGAATTGTAGTCTTTTATAGTCAAGTGAAAGCGCCTTTGAAAGAGCCACGGCAAGAGTGGTCTTTCCTACTCCTGGAATATCCTCAATAAGGATATGACCGCCTGCAAGTATGGACAGCAGGACTTTTATGATTATCTCGTCCTTGCCGATAATGACCTTTCTTACCTCATTTATCACGCTTTGTGACATATTCAGTACTTTTACCTGTTCTTCAGTTAAGCTGTTGTTCATAATTTTCTCCTTTGTTTTGTATGTTTCTTTTATCTTCACAATATTTGTGCATATTGCATTAACATTATATCACAAATACAACAGTATTTCAAGCATTTTGCGTGATAATTAAATACAATAATGGATATCTGCGTATGTAGGAGAATACAAATATCTTGTACTAAAATGCAGGCTCACAGCATAGTTATTTCATAGGACAAGTCAAAAGGAGCGTGAAAAAATGATAAGAGAAGTCAGCAAGATAAAATACGTTTACGAACTGCTCACCCCTCGCATAAGGGACGCAATTATGTCAGTGCCGGAAATAGAGCGTGACAGGATACAGGAAATAAGGCTTCGCAGAGGTAGACGGCTGTCTGTTACCATATTCTCGAAAGAGTATTTCGTTAATGATAACGGCAGACTAATGAACAATATCGGGGATAGCGTTCAAGTTACCACAGATGATATTGAAACTATCTATCAGCGAGCATTTCAGAACTCTCTTCACAGCTTTCACCGTGAGATAGCAAGAGGGTACATAACGGTTTCAGGAGGGTGCAGAGTAGGCTTCTGCGGAACTGCCGTTCTTGATCCTGCAAGGAGTTATGCCGTGGAGTCGGTAAAAAATATATCTTCTCTTAATATAAGGATAGCACGTGAAATGATAGGCAGTTCAGACGAGATATATGCAAAATGCTTTTCTGACAAACCAATTAGCCTGCTTATAGCTTCACCGCCCTCGGGAGGAAAAACTACAGTTCTTCGTGATCTTGCAAGAAAGCTTGGCGAACGCTGGCGTGTTGCGCTTATAGACGAGCGAAACGAGTTTGCCGCAACAGTGGCAGGTGAGCCGCAAAATCTTATAGGTGCAATGACGGACGTGTTCAATTCCTACAACAAATATGAGGGCATAATGACGGCTGTCAAGGTCATGTCACCGCAAATACTCATATGCGACGAGATAGGTTCTTCTGAGGACAACGAAGCTTTGCAGTATGCGCTCAACTCAGGAGTGAAGCTTATTGCTTCATGCCATGCTTCAAGCCTTGATGAGCTTAAAAAGCGGCGTTATATCTCAAAACTCATAAAAGATAAGGCTTTCGACGCACTTGCGGTACTAGGCACAGGAACAATGTGTGGTAGGCTGGTATCATTTACAAAAACAGGAGCATGAAATGATAAAGCTAATAGGCTGTGTGCTGATCATATCCGCCTGCACACAAATGGGCTGTGCAATGGCGACGGACAAGATACGGCAAATGAAATATCTCAAGCTTCTCAGACGGTTGATATTTGAAACAAGAGCAATGGTTGAGGGCGGAATGACTTTCGGGGAAATTATCTTAAAGCTTAGCTTGCAGAAGGATTATTCTGACTTTACATTTTTGTCGCAAGATACCTCTTCGCCTGATGTCCGCAGAAGAATAACCGAGGATATATATAAGTCAAAGCTTTTTGACAATGAAATCAGGCAGACCGCTATAGATTTTTTTGAAAAACTCGGTACAACAGACACAAATGGACAGCTTGCATACATTTCCATGAGCCTTGCCGCACTTGATGAGCAGATAAGCAGACTTTCAGAGAATTTCACCTCACAGGTGCGGCTATGCAGGGCTTTGGGCGTTCTCAGCGGGGCTTTTATCGCTATTATGCTAATATAGCCATAGCAAAGGATAACCATAATGAAGGGAACAAAATTTTATGGACATAGATCTTATTTTCAAAATCGCTGCCATAGGAATTATCGTTGCCGTGTTAAATCTCTTGCTGAAACGAGCGGAGCGTGACGAGCAGGCAATGATGACAACTCTTGCAGGGCTTATTGTCGTTCTGCTTATGATAGTAAGGCAGATCGGAAATCTATTTGAAACGATAAAAGAAGTGTTTGGATTGTATTAATGAAAATATTTACAATAGCGTGCTTTTGCATTTTCTCAACCATAGTGTGCAAAGCCATTGAGAAAGACAGCCGTGAAATAAAATATGCGGCTGTGCTTGCGGCGGCGGCACTGGTGCTTTTTCATTCGGTGGCATTTGTAAAAGATGTTATCTCCGTTTTTGAAGACCTTTTCATTCTGTCAGGAATCGACAATATGTATCTTACCATACTGTTCAAATCACTTGGTATATGCTATATCGTACAGCTTGCATCTGATTATTGTAAGGACTGCGGAGAAAACGCACTTGCGTCACAGGTCACTTTGGCAGGAAAGCTTGCAATGCTTTCGGTATCGCTGCCGCTTTTCAAAGCATTTGTAGAAATAGTAAAAGCATTGCTTATATAGGATTAACATATGAAAAAAATAATTGCCACTGTCATCATAGTCCTTGCGGTCATGTTTGCACCACAGGGGGTATATGCAGACAGTGATGAACAGAACAATGAATATTATGACAGGCTCATAAGCGAAATAAACGAGGGACTTTCTTTTGAGGGTGATGAAGATGTAAAAACTGTACTTGAAGATAATAACATCACTTTGGAAGATCCGTCCTCTGCCGCAAATATAAGTGTCTCTGATGTGATAAAGCACATATTTGAAAGCTTTACCGCTGCTTTGCGAAGCCCTCTTATAATGCTCGGGAAAATAACAGCCGCCACTATGCTCTGCGTGTTGGTAAGGTCAATGTCAGCCGAGGGTACAGTGGACAAGGTATTCACGCTCATATGTGTTCTTACCACAGTGCTTGTTATAAGCGATACTGTCACCGACAGTCTTTATTCTGTAAAGACTTCCATGGAACAAATGAACAGCTTCATGATGTCCTACATACCCATATTTTCAAGCGTGGCGACAGCAGGCGGTAGTGCGGCGGCAGGAGCAGGCTATTACGGCGTTATGCTGATAATATGTGAAAGCGCAGGTATATTGGCAGATACGATACTTGTGCCGTTTTTGTCGGCAGTGCTTGCAGTGACCCTTGTTTCTGCAATAAACCCATCTCTTGACCTTGGAAGCCTTGCAGAGTCGGTGAAAAAGCTGGTCATATGGTTGCTTGGCATTGTGATGACCCTTTTTACAGGGCTGTTATCTATTCAAAGCTTTGCAGGAGCGGCGGCTGATAATCTCTCCGCAAGAGCCGTTAAATTTGCGGCTTCAAGCTTTATACCTGTCATAGGTGGCTCGGTCTCTGAAGCTTATTCAGCGGTAAAGGGAAGTATAGGCGTAATAAGAACAAGCGTCGGCGTGATAGGCGTTATAATAATGTCTGTGATAGTTGCGAAACCTTTGCTTACGCTTCTGGCAGTAAAACTTGCAGTGTGGATAGGCGCTACCATAAACGATATTTTTGGCATAAGCAACAGTGGTGGACTTCTTAAAAGCATAAACTCGGTTTTATCAATTGGTGTGAGCATCCTTGCGGCTTATTCTATAATGTTCGTTATTTCCACATCAGTTGTAATAATGACAGCCATGAACACAGGAGCTTAAAATGAATACAGTTAAAGCAGTGATATTTATTGCCTGCATTATAGGCGTGATAACTTCTATGACGGATATTGCCACACCTGAGGGAACTTTGAAAAAACAGCTTAGATCAGTGCTTGCGGTGATACTTTTGCTTGCGGTCATAACGCCTGTAATGGGACATGGCTTCAAAGTCACCCTAAGCGACTATACAGAGCTTGCAGATCTGCCTGAGTTTGACAGCGTTTCAACAGCGACGAAACTTTATTATCTGTCCGAATCCGAAAGCAGGCTTGAAGAATATTTTTTGGATAAGCTGAATAAGAATGGCATAGAAAACGTTAGAGTGGACATAACCACAGATATAAATGAATATAATGAAATAGAGATAACAGCGGTAAGGGTATATCTGACTAAAACAAGCGACAGAGGACTTGTTGAAAAGCTTATTGCAGAAGATCTGCCTGATACTCAAGTTATCGTGCAGGAGGAATAAACGTTGCTGAAAAGTAAAGTTGAGGGGAAAATAAAGGCTCTTAAAAAGCTTCCTATGAAAACGAAGATAGTGATAGCCGTAGGTCTTGCAGGGATATTACTTATATTTGTTTCTGAGATGTTTCCTGCTAAAAATACGGCAGAGAGCAAGAGCATTCCCACGGAAAGCGTTGCCACTGATGATACAGACAGCTACAAAAAGCAGATAGAAAAAGAGCTTAAAGATGTTCTTTCTCAAGTCAGGGGAGTTGGCGAGTGCAAGGTAATGGTGACAGTTGAGGGAACTACCGAATATGTTTATGCCGAAAATCTTACCAAAAGCACAGACAATAATGGTGACAGAACAAGCGACAGGTATGAAAACGAGATAGTAATAACTGATAATGACGGCAAAAAGGAGGCATTGGTCAGAAAAATAATAAAACCGCAGATATGCGGCGTTGTCATTGTTTGCGAAGGAGGTGGAGATATAAAAGTAAACGAACGTGTGCTTAAAGCAGTTTCGACAGTACTAGGTATATCAAGCAGTAAGATCTGCGTTGAGGGCAGAAAATAACAGAAAGAGGTAATAAAGATGAAAAAACCGACCATGATAATAGGCAAAAAGCAGATAATCCTTGCAGGAATGACGCTGATACTCGGTCTTGCAGTATACATAAATTATGCAGTATCGACCTCAGACGGCAAGATAAAGGCGACGGACGTTGTGAAAAGTCAAAGCGTGAATTACGGCGACGCACAGCTCGTAAGCACTGACAGTACTTCAGATTATTTTGCACAGGCAAGAATAGACAGAATGAATTCAAGGGACGAGGCGGTAGAAACATTAAAGAATATAATGAACGGCGGCGATTCCACAGAGGAAGAAAAGAAAGTCGCTGAAGAAGAAGCTTCAGCCATGACAGGGCTCATGGAGTCGGAGAGCAAGGTAGAGACACTCGTGAAAGCAGCAGGCTTTGAGGACTGTGTTGTTTATCTTGACGGTGACAACGCAAATATCGTTGTAAAGACCGACAGCGACGGGCTTGTTGCAAGCGAAGCGGCACAGATAAAAGATATCCTCCTTAGCGAAGTTTCAGTTGCAAATGAAAACATCAGAATTTATGATGTAGAATAAAATTTGTCAGCAAATAAAAAAAGTCCTTCAAAATACTTGTAACCTATTGATTTTTATGATATAATGGTTGTAAGTATAGATTGAAGGATTTCTTTTTTATATCTAAAAAGGGAGGCTTGGATAAATATGAATGATGTTTCAAAGAAAGTAGAAAAAAGCCTGCACATAAGTCAGGACGTTATAGCGCAGATCGTTACAAACTCTGTTAATGAGATAGAGGGCGTTTATGGTATCGCTCCTGTTATGAAGACTCCACGTCAGCTCTGGTTTAGACAGGAAAATTTCGGCAATATCAGGATAGGCCTTGTTGACGATGTGCTGTCAGTGTCTATAGGTATAATACTTTGCCGTGGAGCTAAGGCGGTTTCCGTTGCCGAGGAGATACAGGATAAAGTAAAAAGTGCAGTTCAGAATATGCTTGGACTTACAGTTGCAAAGGTAAATGTGACCATATGCGGAGTTGACCTTTCGGAAAAGGAATAGGATTCAGACAAATATAAGATGAAGGAAGTGTTTTTGTGCCAATTAAAAGGCGTGAAATAAGAGAATCAGCATTTTTGCTGATATTTGAGAAAATGTTTAGACAGGACGAGGAGCTTGACGATATTTTCATGTCTGCCATGGAAGTGAATGAGATCATCGTAAACGATGAAGTTAAAAAGCTCGTGGAAAATGTTTGCGAAAAGCAGGACGAGATCGACAGCATAATCAGCAAGTTCAGCAACAAGAGAACTGTTGAAAGAATACCTAAGATAAATCTTGCAATACTCAGACTTGCTATTTACGAGGCAATATATGAGGAGAACGTTCCTGTGAACGTTGCCATAAGCGAGGCTGTGGCTCTTGCAGGAAAATATGCCCTCGAGCCTGACGTTTCATTTGTAAACGGTGTGCTTGGCTCATTTGCAAAGGAACAAGAGGAAAAGCAGTGAGTTTTGTACTCGGAATAGACACAAGCAATTATACCACTTCATGTGCACTGCTTGATACTGCGGATATGAGCGTCAGGTCATGCAAAAAACTTCTTCCTGTCAAGCAGGGAGAGCGAGGACTAAGACAATCCGACGCCGTGTTTCACCATACGAAACAGCTCCCGGAACTTATGAAACAGCTTTTTGATAAAAAGTATGACATAAGTGCAGTTGGGTATTCTTATGCACCAAGGTGTGCAGAGGGGTCGTATATGCCTTGCTTCCTTGTTGGAGAAAATGTTGCACAAGCTGTGTCACTTGCCTGTGGGGCTGACCTTGAAAAGACTTCGCATCAGGTGGGTCATATACTTGCGGCACTTTATTCCTGCGGAAAGCTGGATATGCTCAGTTCTGATAAGCCTTTTGCGGCTTTTCACGTCAGCGGTGGCACTACAGATCTTCTTTTGTGCGAGCCCGACAAGGCTAAGCTGATAAATATAACTCAGATCGGCGGAAGCCGTGACCTTAAAGGCGGACAAGCCATAGACAGAACAGGCGTAAGGCTTGGGCTGTCTTTTCCATGTGGTAAAGAGCTTGAAAGGCTTGCGTCTGGAAGCGAACATAAAATAAAGCCAAAAGCATCAGTTGACGGGCTTTATTGTTCACTTTCTGGAATAGAAAATCAGTGCATGAAGCTTATAGACGAGAGCTGTTCCGTGGCTGATGTTGCGGCATACTGTATTGATTGTGTGTGCCTTGCGGTGGAGAAAATGACAGTTAATCTTCGCCATGAGTATAAGGATATACCTATTATATACGCAGGCGGTGTGATGTCTAATCGCTTTATAAAAAGCAAACTTGAGAAGTACGGCAGCTTTGCTGAGCCTGAGTTTTCAAGCGATAACGCAGTGGGCGTTGCGGTCTATGCTGCGATCAGGAAAGGGAAGATCAAAATATGAGTTCAGTTATCACTGTTTCTCAGCTAAACAGATATCTTGCTTCAAAACTGCGGTCTGACCTTAAGCTGAAAGGCATTGCCGTCAAGGGCGAGATATCCAATTTTAATATACATTACAAATCAGGTCATGCCTATTTTACAGTAAAGGACAGCAGTTCTGCACTTAAAGCTGTTATGTTTTCAAGCAGTGTTTCAAGGCTTAAATTCGTGCCTGAGGACGGCATGAGCGTGCTTGTTATGGGCAATATAGAGGTTTATGAGCGTGACGGCGTTTATCAGATAATAGCTACGGAGATAGCACCTCTTGGTGTGGGCGTTATGCACGTTCAGCTCGAACAGACCAAGAAAAAGCTTGAAAAAATGGGCGTATTTGATGTGAACAAAAAAAAGAAAATACCCCTTGTTCCAAAGAAGATAGCTGTTGTTACGTCGCTTACTGCGGCGGCTTTGCAGGATATAATCCATATAGCTGAAAGGCGTTATCCTGTGTGCAATATCGAAGTTTATCCTGCGCAGGTGCAGGGTACGGCGGCAGCACAAACTATATGCAAAGCACTTTCGGCGGCTGATAAAAGCGGTGCGGATACCATAATTTTAGCTCGTGGCGGTGGCTCTAGCGAAGATCTTATGGTGTTCAATGACGAGGCTGTGGCGCTGGCTGTTTACGCCTGCAATACACCTGTGATATCGGCTGTAGGTCACGAAACTGACACCACCCTTGCAGATTATGCCGCGGATATGCGTGCACCAACTCCGTCAGCGGCGGCTGAGATTGCTACCCCTGACAAGGCGGATATACTTAATGCTGTGAGGCTTTTAAGGCAAAAGCTTGACAAGGCTATGGAGCTAAAACTTGATAAGGCTGTGTCACAGATAGAAAGCTGTGATAAGCTTTTGAAATTATATTCTCCTGAAAAAAGATTAGAGCAGAGCGAAAAAGCAGTGTGCGACCTTGAAAAAAGGCTGTCGCAGATCATGGAACGCAGGCTTGAAAAGCTGTCAGTTAAGCTTGACGGCTATGTTTCTTCTCTGAATATGCTTAGTCCGTTCAATATTCTGGGCAGGGGATATGCTATCGTTCAGAAAGACGAAAGCGTTGTCGACAGTGTATCAATGCTGAACGTTGGCGACGAGGTAGACATAAAGCTGTCAGACGGCAGTGTATCTGCTAAAATAACATTTGTCAAATGAAAGGCTGTTTAAAATGACTTTTGAAGAAAATCTTACAAGACTTAATGATATAGTTGGTCAGCTTGAAAATGACAAGCTTCCTCTTGAGAAAGCTTTGGAACTTTATAAAGAGGGGATAGATCTGTCGGTCGACTGCAAAAAAAGCCTTGAAAGTGCAAAGCTTTCCGTAAAGGCTATGAACGGAGATAATAGCGATGAATGATATGAACAAAGCCACACTTGATTATTATGTGGAGCTTATAGATAATAAACTCCTGGAGCTTACCCACTCAAAGCCTGAGCTTCAGGGTCAGGTAGTTGAGGCTATGGAGTATTCTTTGCAGGCAGGGGGCAAAAGGCTCAGACCTGTGCTTATGCTTGAATTTTGCCGTATGTGCGGCGAGCGTCAGCCTGAAAAGTATGCAGAGATAGCTTGTTCTATTGAACTTATACACACTTTTTCTCTTATACACGACGATCTGCCTTGTATGGACGATGATGATTACAGACGTGGAAAGCCCTCATGTCATAAAGCTTTTCCTGAGAATATTGCACTCCTTGCAGGCGACGCACTGAACACTCTTGCTTTTGAAGTAATTGCCAACAGTGCCATGAACGGCGTTATATCTGCCGATAAGGCTGTTATGCTTATCTCTGTTCTGGCAAGGGCGGTTGGCACTGACGGCATGATAGGCGGTCAGGTGATAGACCTTAAGTATGAAAATAAAGAGATAGATGTTGATACACTGAATATTTTGCAGACCTGCAAAACAGGCGCACTTATTGAAGCTGCTTGTGTAATGGGCGTTATTCTCGGCAATAAGCTTGAGGCTATCCCCTTTGCGGCAGACTATGCTCAGGCAATGGGCAGAGCATTTCAGATAGTTGACGATATCCTTGACGTAACAGGCACTTTTGAGGAGCTTGGCAAGCCTATCGGCAGTGACAGCGAACAGCATAAAAACACATATGTATCCCTTCTTGGACTTGACAAGTCAGAACAGATAGCAAAACAACTGACAGTTCAAGCACTGGGTCATCTTAAATATTTTGAGGACAGCGTTTTCCTCACAGAGCTTACATCTGATATGCTTACAAGAAGAAGTTGATAAAAAGATTGGAGATCTAGATATAATGTCGGAAATAAAAAAGCCTGATATTTATAAAATGAATTTGCCTGCCGACCTGAAAAAGCTTTCCACTGCACAGTGTGAGGAGCTTTGCGGTGATATAAGGAAAATTCTTATAGATACGGTTTCAAAAAACGGCGGTCATCTTGCGTCAAATCTTGGTACTGTGGAGCTTACAATGGCTATCCACAGAGTTTTTGAATCACCTAAAGATAAAATCGTCTGGGACGTTGGTCATCAGGCATATACACATAAAATACTTACGGGTAGACTCAAAGAGTTTAAAACTCTCAGACAGGAAAACGGTATTTCGGGTTTTTGCAGACCTGATGAGTCGGTGCATGACGCTTTTATAAGCGGTCACAGCTCTACGTCTGTTTCTGCGGCGCTTGGGATCGCCACAGCAATGAAGCTGAGTGGTGATAAAACTCACCATGCTATAGCTGTAGTCGGTGACGGTGCTTCAACAGGTGGCGAGCTTTACGAGGGACTTAACAATGCAGGCAAAAGTGATACAAATATCATCGTTATCCTCAACTACAATGAAATGTCTATCTCAAAAAATGTTGGCGGAATGGCAAAATATCTTTCCTCCATGCGTACAAAAGAGAGCTATCAGCGCACAAAGGGCAGAGTAGAGAGAATGCTTGATAAGACGCCTGTTATAGGTAAACCTGTGAAAAATGCCGTTCGTAACTCCAAAAATGCGGTCAAGAATATGATACTTCACAGCACCATGTTTGAAGATCTTGGCTTTCACTATATTGGACCTATCGACGGACACAATCTTGAAGAACTTGAACAGGGACTTATGGCTGCAAAGGCAGTAAACAAGCCTGTTTTTGTTCATGTGAATACTATAAAAGGCAAGGGCTATGCTCCTGCAGAAGCTAACCCAGGAGAGTTTCACGGGGTCGGCTCCTTTGAGATAAAAACGGGCAATCCCGACGTCGTACTTTCTGACAGCTTTTCTTCTATAATGGGAAAAGAGCTTTGTGAAATGGGAGAAAAGAATAAGCGTCTTTGTGCAGTCACTGCGGCAATGAAATACGGCACGGGGCTTCAGTATTTTGCGAAGCGTTTTCCTGAACGCTTCTTTGATGTAGGCATTGCAGAAGAACACGCAGTTACTTTCTGTGCTGGGCTTGCCTCTATGAACTATGTACCTGTTTTTGCGGTGTACTCATCGTTTTTGCAAAGGTCATACGACCAACTTATCCATGATATGGCAATAGGAGGCTGTCATGCAGTTATATGCGTTGACCGCGCAGGTATAGTCGGTGATGATGGTGAAACACATCAGGGAATTTTTGATGTTTCTTTTCTTACCTCTGTGCCCAATATGAGGATATATTCTCCGTCTAATTATGACGAACTCAGGCTGTGCCTGCATAAGGCTGTTGAGGACGACAGTGGCATTTGTGCTGTGAGATATCCAAGGGGCAGGGATCAATCGCTGTATGATACATCTGATCCTGTTTCAACTTACGTTTATCGTCATATAGAGGGCGCAAAGGTTCTGCTTGTTACATACGGCAGGCTTGCAAATGATCTTTTTACAGCTATAGAAATACTCAGAAATCGTGATATAAAGTGCGATATTATTAAGCTCGTGAATATTTTCCCTATAGACAATGAGGTGGTTGATATAATGTCAGCCTACGATGCTGTGCTGTTCTTTGAGGAAGCTTATTACTGTGGAAGTATTTCAGAGAAGTATGCTTCTATCTGCCCAAATGTGGCACAGTTTGCCATTGACGGTTTCGTGAAGCACGGAAAATGTGATGTGCTACTTGACGAGCTTGGTTTTTCAGCAGAGAAAATGGCTGATACAGTTGAGGGCTTTTTGAAAGATGAGTGAAAGACTTGATGTGTATATAGTTACTAACTGCGGTGTAAAAAGCCGAGAACGTGCCAAGCAGCTTATAAAAAATGGATTTGTGTCGGTAAACGGCAAGGTCTGCGTCAAGCCTTCTATATTGGTTGATGAGAACGACGGGGTGAAATGTAGGTCTGACGATATGAAGTTTGTCGGCAGGGGCGGACTTAAGCTTGAACACGCCTGCGATGTTTTCGGACTTGACTTGACAGGTAAAGTTTGTGCAGATATCGGTGCTTCAACCGGGGGATTTACTCAGTGTATGCTTGAACATGGCGCAGAATTTGTCTATGCGGTGGACGTGGGTCACGGACAGCTTGATGAAAGTTTGTGCAATGACAGTAGGGTGAAAAACTGTGAGGGCGTGAATGCACGATATCTGACAGCGGATTTTTTTGACAGACCTGTGCAGTTCATAAGTGGTGACCTTTCGTTTATTTCTCTAAAACTTGTTATAAAATCCCTTTGCGATTGTCTTTGCGATGGCGGCGAAATGGTTCTTCTTATAAAACCTCAGTTTGAGGCTGGCAAGCAGGCTCTCAATAAAAAGGGTATCGTCAAAGATCGTAAAGACCATGTGAGAGTGATAACCGAGCTTCTTGGCTGTTTTCGAGCAGAGGGGCTTGCGGCTGAAAAGATAACAATTTCACCTGTTAAGGGCGGCGACGGCAATCTTGAATATCTTATTCTACTTAAAAACGCTGACATGACGGCTGACAAGCTTGGTCAGCTCAATATAAAAGAATTTGTGAACGAAGCTTTTGATAGCTTCAAAGACTAAACGCAAGAGTGGTAATATTATGAAAATTTATCTTTATCCAAATCTTGATAAAACTCATTGCTTTGAGTATACGACCGCAACATATGAAAGGCTGCACAAAAATGGCGCAAAACTTTTTATGGATAGATGCTATAAGCACGTTTTCGGAAAGCTCGATATCACTTTCTGTAGCGAAGACGAGTGTGTAAAGCAGTGTGATATGATTGTTGCGATCGGTGGTGACGGAACGATACTTAAATGCTCTCTTAAGGGCTGTGAGTTTGAGAAGCCTATACTTGGCATAAACTGTGGCAGACTCGGTTTTATGGCCTCTCTTGAACATTCACAGCTTGAATTGCTGGACAAGCTTTTTTCTGGAGAATATACCCTCAGCCGCCGAATGATGTTAAACGTGAATGTCGAATGTGGCGGTGAAAATAAGTCATATACTGCGCTTAATGACGTTGCAGTAACAAAAGCTGACGATTGTAAGATAGCCGATTTTGAGGTATCAAAAAACGGCAGACTTATTTCTTCACTTCGTGCAGACGGCGTTATACTTTCTACAGCCACAGGCTCAACAGCCTATTCAATGTCAGCAGGCGGACCTATAATCGAACCTGAAATGAAGTGTATAGAGTTCACACAGATATGTGCTCACTCGCTTTTTGCAAGATCTATGATACTTTCAGAGGACAGCGTTATGAAAGTCAAGTGTCACACTAACAGTGGCTCTCACGCAATCGTCAGCGTTGACGGTAATAATGTTTTCAGACTTTCGGCAGAGGACACTGTGATAGTATCAAAGTCAAAGTATTTTGTTGAAATCATAGATATAAGCGGCGGCAGCTTTTTCTCGTCAATAAACAAAAAGCTTATGCAGCCGTTGAAGGAATCAGCGGAGGACGGCATATGAAAAATCAGCGTCAGAATTTGATAATGCAGATTGTCAAAGACGAAAATATCGGCACTCAGGAGGAACTTCGTGAAGCGCTTAAAAGGCATGGCCTGAAAGTCACTCAGGCAACAGTTTCAAGGGATATAAAGGAGCTTTCCCTTGTAAAGACCATTGGTTCAGACGGCAATTATAAATACAGCCTGCCTGCACTCAAAAAAGATATTGCAGAGCAAAACAATGGTATTTTCGGCATAATTTCAGACGCCGTTGTGTCGGTGGATCATGCGCTTAATACTGTGGTTGTGAAATGTCATACGGGCATGGCACAAGCAGTGTGTGCAAAGCTTGACAAGCTTGGGCTTGACAATGTTGTGGGAACGCTTGCAGGTGACGACACGATATTCATACTTATGCGGACAGAAAAAGATGCGTCCCATATGGCAGAGGAACTGAGATCCTTTATTATTTCTTAAACAGCAGAGGAATGATCTAAAATGTTAAGTGAACTTTATATTGAAAATCTTGCCGTGATAGAAAAGGCAACTATAGATTTTTCTGATAAGCTTAATGTTTTCACAGGCGAAACGGGAGCAGGTAAGTCTATACTTATAAATGGAATAAATGCTATCCTCGGTCAGCGTGTCACTAAGGATATTGTGAGAACAGGCACGGACAAGGCTGTTATTTCAGCGTTGTTTACTGACATTGGCGACAATGTTTTGCAGGTACTAGACGAGCTTGGTATAAGCGCAGAAGACGGACAGCTTTTCCTTACCCGTGAGATACGTTCAGATGGTGGAAGCGTTGCAAGAGTCAACTCGAGAGCGGTGAACGTTTCCGTACTTAAAGATATCGGAGAAACGCTTGTAACTATCCATGGACAGCACGACAATCAGATACTCATGGCTCCTGAACGTCATATAGAGATACTTGACAGCTATGCCGAATCGGAAGCTCTTATAGAAGATTATCACAGCTCTTTCAGAGAGCTTCAAAGCATTGCAAAGAAGATAAACAAGATAAAAACTGAGCAAAGCAAAAAAGAGTTTCGCATGGCTGAGCTTGCTGATATTGTCGAGGAGATAAATGCGCTCAACATTCATGAAGGCGAGGATAAAGAGATAGAAGCAGAGCTTAACATCTCTAAAAATGCTGTTGCGATCTCCGAGGCTCTTTATATGGCAAAACAACTTCTTTCGGGCGATGATGACACAGATGGTGCAGTGGAGATGACGCAGAGAGCTTCAAAATCGGTTGAGGAATATACCGATATAATGACTGAGATATCGCCTATATACGATAGACTTAGTTCTGCGGCTATTGAAATGGAGGATATTTCCGAGGAGATAGGCTCACTTCTTGACAGCCTCGATATCGACCCGAAACGTTATGATTACCTTAATCAGCGTTCTGATGAACTCAGGCGTATCATGAAGAAATACGGACCTGAACTTGATGATGTACTGACTACTCTTGAAAATTCACAGAATGAGCTTGATGAACTGAGCGGAGCAGAGCAGAGCTTAGACGAGCTTAATAAAGAAAAGGAAAGACTTCTTGCGGAGGTATCAAAGAAAGCCAAAGCACTTTCAGACCATAGAAAAAAAGCAGGAGAGCGGTTTGTTTCTCAGGTAACAGAGGAGCTTGAATTTCTCAATATGCCAAAGGTCAAGCTGGTGGTTCAGCAGAAAACAGGCAAGCTCACCATAAATGGCATGGATAGCATAGAGTTTCTTATTTCTGCAAACCTTGGCGAAGAGCCAAAGCCTATTGCGAAGATCGCTTCAGGCGGTGAGCTTTCAAGAATAATGCTTGCACTGAAAAACGTAATTGCAGAAAAGGACAGTATCGGCACGCTGATATTTGACGAGATAGACACGGGAGTAAGCGGCAGAGCGGCTCAGAAGATAGGTATAAAGCTGAAACAGATATCTCGCCTTAGGCAAGTTCTTTGCGTGACCCACCTTGCTCAAATGGCTGTTATGGCGGATAATCATTTGCTTATTGAGAAAAATATACAGGGCGACAGGACAGTTACAACTGTTAGAACTCTCGACCATGAACAGAGAAAGTATGAGATAGCAAGGATAATGGGCGGTGAAAATATCACAGAGCTTATGCTTGAAAATGCTGAACAGTATCTTAAAGACGCTGACAATATGTAACACAAAGTCCCTGATGATCGCGGGGACTTTTTTTGTGAACGTACATTTATTATTTATTGTTGTAAAATTCATAGTAATGTGGTATAATAACAATCGGTAGGTGATTATTTGAAACTTGAACATATAAACGTCAAAGAAGCCGTGAGATATATGGGAATGGGCAATAATAAGCCAGACGAACGCACGGCTTTGTTGATAGATGAATGTGAAAAAGAGCTTTTGAAGGTCATTGAGCCTAAATTTGTGTACAGAGTGTTTGATGTCGCTCATAAAGAGAACGGTGTTGAGGTCATCGGTACTCCGTTGTTTCTTGGCGGCAATGATATATGCAGACACCTTGAGGGGTGCAGTAAATGCGTGCTTTTTGCAGCGACTATTTCTTCGGGCGTTGATAGAAAGCTTCGTGCTTATGAAGCAGAGGATATGGCTAAAGCTATGATAGCGGATTGCCTTGCAAGTGCGGCTGTGGAGCAGGTATGCGATATAGTTGACAACACTGTGAAAGAAAAGCTCAGCGGATATAATCAGACATGGAGGTTTTCTCCTGGTTATGGCGATCTGCCTATCAGCGTGCAGAGAGTTTTTCTTGACGTACTCAATGCGCAGAAATTTATCGGGCTTAATGCAACTGAAAATAATATCCTGACGCCGAGAAAGTCTGTTACGGCGATAATCGGATTGTCAGAAAATGAAATATCAAAGGGCAGACGTGGTTGTGCCTGCTGTAATATGAGGGAAGTCTGTCAATTCAGAAAAAGAGGAGATCATTGTGGATTTTAGAACATTACTTAAAACAAAAGAATTTGTCATACTTGACGGAGCAATGGGTACGACGCTTCAGGCAAAGGGACTTGAAATGGGTGGCACTCCTGAAGCCATTAACATAGACAAGCCTGATTGGCTGGTGGACATACACCGCCAGTATATAAACGCAGGCTCAGACATTGTTTACGCCAATACTTTCGGTGCAAACAGACACAAGCTTGAAAAGTGCGGATATACTGTCCAGCAGGCTATCCCTGCGGCTATAAAAAATGCTAAAAAAGCCTGTGAGGGTACTGATACCCTTGTTGCTCTTGATATCGGACCTATCGGACAGCTTTTAGAGCCAACAGGAACGCTCACTTTTGAAGAAGCTTACGATATTTATAAGGAGCAGATACTTGCAGGAGCTGACGCAGATCTTATCGTTTTTGAAACAATGACAGATCTCTATGAACTTAAAGCGGCTGTTCTTGCGGCAAAGGAAAACAGCGATCTTCCTATAGTCTGCACAATGACTTTTGAGGAAAATATGCGTACATTTACTGGCGTTGCTATAAGCTCCATGGCTTTGACTTTGGAGGGTCTGGGCGTTGACGCAATCGGTGTGAACTGCTCATTAGGGCCAAAGGAGCTTTATCCTGTTGTGGAGGAGCTTTGCAAGTGGACAAATCTCCCTGTTGTAGTAAAGCCTAATGCAGGACTTCCTGACCCTGTTACAAATGAATATAACTGTTCACCTGAAGATTTTGCAGAGTTTGCAGAAAAGCTTATCCCATTGGGAGTTAAGGTGCTTGGAGGTTGTTGCGGAACTAATCCTGAGTATATCAAAAAGCTTGCTGAAATGCTCAAAGGCAAGAAGCACGTCAGCGTGCATAATGATATCCCTGCCGCTTGCTGTTCACCGACACATACTGTGGTTATAGACCAGCCAAGAATAATCGGCGAACGTATCAATCCTACTGGCAAGAAACGTTTTAAAGAAGCACTGCTTGCAAATGATATCGACTATATTCTTGGTCAGGCTATCGAGCAGATACACGCAGGTGCGGATATTCTTGATGTAAATGTTGGTCTGCCGGGCATTGACGAAAAGAGTATGATGGTCAAGGCTGTTAAGGCTTTGCAGGGCGTTGTCGATGTGCCTTTGCAGGTGGATTCAACTATACCTGAGGTGCTTGAAGCGGCTCTGAGGGCTTATAATGGCAAGCCTATCGTCAATTCTGTAAACGCTGAGGACAGCTCCATTGAAAATGTTCTTCCTCTTGTAAAGAGATATGGTGCGGCTGTGGTAGGTCTTACTCTCGATGAAAACGGCATACCAAAGAGTGCTGACAAGAGATTTGAGCTTGCTAAAAAGATACTTGACAAGGCGCTTGAATACGGTATTAGAAAAGAAGATGTGTATATAGATTGTCTTACTCTTACCGCTTCTGCGGAGCAGGAAAATGTTATGCAGACAGTAAATGCAGTGGAGCGAGTAAAGAACGAGCTTGGACTTAAAACAGTTCTCGGTGTATCGAATATCAGCTTTGGTCTGCCTAGCAGAGAGATAGTTAATCACAACTTTCTTATGATGGCGCTCACAAAGGGTCTTGACCTGCCGATAATGAATCCTAATATTGATTCTATGACGGCAACTGTTCGTGCCTACAAGCTTCTGACAAACATTGATAAAAACTCTGTTGACTTTATTTCTCACTACGGTGGCGAGAAAAAAACTGCTCCTGCTGCAACAGGCACAAAAGCTGAGATAGACTTGCCGTATGCTATCGAAAATGGTTTGAAGAAAGAAGCAGCTGACCTTACTGCAAAGCTTTTGCAGGAAACAGAAGCCATGAACATTGTCAACGATATGCTTATCCCAGCACTTGATAAGGCTGGTGCAGAATTTGAAAAGGGCAAGCTTTTCCTGCCACAGCTTATCCAGACAGCAGGCACTGCACAGGCTTGCTTTGAGGTAATAAAAAATTACATTCTGTCAACGGGTAAAAAAAGCGTTTCTAAGGGCAAGATAATCCTTGCAACAGTAAAGGGCGATATCCACGATATCGGCAAGAACATTGTAAAGGTACTTCTTGAAAACTATGGTTATGACGTTATTGACCTTGGCAAGGACGTTGACTATCAGACAGTAGTTGATTGTGCAATAGAAAATGACGTACATCTTATCGGTCTATCTGCGCTTATGACAACAACTCTTGTGAGCATGGAAAATACAGTTAAGCTTCTTCGTGAAAACAATGTTGACTGCAAGATAATAGTAGGCGGTGCGGTGGTAACGGCTGACTATGCAGAGCAGATAGGCGCTGACTATTATGCAAAAGACGCAAAAGAGTCGGTAGATATCGCAAGAAAATTTTTCGGAAACTGAATAAAATAACTATGACCTCCCATAATCTGAACAACAGATATTTATGGGAGGCCATTTTTAATGAAAAAGTTTGTTACAGCTATCATCATTTCATTTGTCGTTACAGTAAGTTCTGCAGGCATCAAAGCCGCTGCTTTTTCCTCATCAAACCTTGGGGCAGCATTCGTTTTGAGCAATGTTATGTCAGATGAAAAAAACGATAAAAATGGCAGTGGTATAACTGTCATAGACGGCAATAGGGAAGATATAAAGTTTACTTTTAAAATAGCCGAGATAATTAAAAGCCTTTTTAACTAAGTGTACATTTATTTGTACTCATATCAAAAGTACGATTGACTTTTGAGCCTTGCCGTGTTATTATATAAATATCAATCATAACGGAGGCTCATTCAATGGTAACAGTTATAAGCGGTGGCTCTCACAGTGGACGTGACAAAGTTTTCATAGATAAGATCAAGTCTGCTGTAAAAAACGGCGAGCAGGTCATGGTCATAATACCGGATCAGTTTTCTTTTGAATATGATAAAAAACTGTATGAACACCTTGGTGCGGCAGATTTCAACGTCATACAGACTGCAGGCTTTAACCGTATCGCTGAGTTCACAGAGAAGCTTTATGGCGGTAGGGTAAAAGAAAATGCTGATGATAACGTCCGCACTATCCTTATGTATAAGGCAGTCAGACGTCTTAAGCAGACCAAAGATATCCGCTTTTATAAAAAGAGTCTTGAAAAGGGCAGTTTCTTAGCCGAACTTAACGAACTTGTGAGCCAGTTTCGTGAAAGCGGAATAACACCGCAGGATCTAGCTCTTGCTGCTGAGAAGCAGAGCGGCTCTCTTGCCATGAAACTTTTTGATATCTCAAGGCTTTATGATTTTTACATGGATGAGCTTGAAAAGGCAGGAATGCAGGACACACTGTCGGCAATGGCAAGAAGTGTGGATCAGGTGAAGGAAAACGGATATTTCCGTGGAATGACAGTTTTTGTTGACGCTTTCAACGATTTCTCTTTTGATGAACTTAAAATGCTTGACGCTTGTATCGCACAGTGCAAGAGTATAACGTTCTCTCTATGTATCGACAATGAAAGCATTAGAAGATATGCAAATCACCCTTTTGCTGATACTCTTAAAACGTTGCAGCAGATAACAGATATTTCCGCTGATCATAATTACAAGGTCAACACCATAGAGTGTCACAACAGCTTATTCAAAGCGTGTGAACTTGAATATGTGAGCAAAGAGATTTACAACACCTGCAAAAAGCCATACGTCGGAAAGTGTGAAAATGTTTCTGTTATATCAGCAACGGATATTTACGAAGAAAGTGAATTTGTCAGTGGAAAGATATGGGAGCTTGTTAGAGAAAAAGGCTATAAATTCAGTGACATAGCTTTGCTTGCAAGAAACCTTAAAGATTGTGCTTCCGTTTTTGAGGGTACGTTTGACAGATATGAGATACCATATTTTTCAGACTGCAGTGACAGTGTTTCTTCATCATCTCTGGTGAGGTATATGAACTCGCTTTTCAAGTGCTTGCTTTCAAGAAAGTATTCCACGGACAATATTTTGAAATACATAAAATCGCCGCTTTTTCCAATGCTGAATATCGAGATATCAAATCTGGAAGACTATTGCATACGCTGGAGCGTTGATGGTGATATGTGGCTCAGTGATTTTACTGTTGCAGGTGATCTCAGCGAAAAACAGCTTGAAAAAATAAACTGCTCAAGACGAAAGATAATCGAGCCTTTTGAAGCATTTAAAAGCAAACTTGTTAAAGACATTACAGCAGGGGAATTGTGCCGTGGGCTTTATGATCTTCTTGGCAGCATTGAGCTTTCTAAGCAGACCTTTTCTGTAGTAAAAAAAGCAGGAACTTCGGATAACGAAACTCAGCTTGAAATGGCAAGAGGATTGAAACAACTTTGGAACTCTGTTCTTTCGGCTATTAAATCCGTCTATGACTGCATGAATGACGAAGTTATCTCCCTCAGACAGTTTTATGAGCTTTTCAAGCTCATGCTTTCGCAAATGAGTGTTTCACGTCCTCCGCAGAAACTTGACTGCGTAAGGATATGCGACCCGAGCCATTCAAGGCTTGAGGGCGTAAAGGCTGTCTTTCTTGTTGAGGTGAACGACGGCATATTTCCTGCGTCTTTAAGCTCTGGTGGACTTATCACAGAAAATGAAAAAATGATATTAGAGGGAAGCGATATTCATATCTCACATAGCGCAAGAAAATCTTTTCAGACAGAGAAGCTTGTGTGCTACAACGCTTTTACCCTTGCAGACGAAAAGCTCTATGTGCTTTATTCAGAATCTGACCTTGTAGGAGAAACTCACCACCCATCTGCGCTTGTTTCCGAGCTTAACGGAATGTTCGGCAAAATCAATACCAAAGGTCAGGACATGGGGCTTGATTTTTACTGCACTTCTTTCAGGACAGCTTACTATAAATATATGGAACATTCCCGTGATAAAAACGCTACAACTTCTGCGATTAGGTCTGTGTTGGGGTTATCGCAGGAATATGCCGAGAAACTTATGCGAACAAAGAATCTTCATGAAAACGGTGACTATAAGCTTGACGAAAAGACAGCAGAAAAGCTTTTCATGTCAGAACAGCCTGCAAAGGTCTCGCCTACTCAGCTTGATACATATTATAAATGCCCGTTCAATTATTTCTGCAAGTATGGTCTTGGTCTTAAAACTGTCAGAAAGGCAGATATCGACGGGCTTAACAGGGGACTTATCATTCATCAGCTTCTTGAAAAGATAATGCGTAAAGATGATGACGGCACAGGCTTTGACAATGCTTTCCTTACTCTCTCAGATGATGAGATAAAAGAGTATATCCACAAAAACGTTACCGAATATATAAAGGAAAGCCTTGGTGGAATGTTCGGAAAATCTCCGTCATTTGTATTTTTACAGGAGCGTATGGAAAGCAATATCCTGCATATCGTGCGATTTATGCAGCATGAGCTTCTTAACTCAAAATTCAGACCTGCGCTTTTGGAATACAAAATAGACAAGTCCGAAGGAGAAGACAGACTTATCATAGACGTAAACGGCAGAGATAAGATAATCCTTACGGGAATTATCGACAGAGTTGACGTTTTCGAGGACGAGAACGGTGAAAAATATGTGAGGATAATCGATTATAAAACAGGCTCTATTGACCTTAAATATTCAATGCTCTACAATGGCCTTAATTTGCAGATGTTTGTGTATCTTACCGCTTTACTTGAAACCAAAAATCCAGTGAATATTGACGGTGGATTGAAGCAGGCTGGTATCGTATACTACACGCTAGGAAACAAGCCTAAAACATACGAGCAGACAGCCGACGCTGACGTAGAAGAAGCCGAGAGCAGATCACGGCTAAACGCTTTCAAGCCTATAGGAAAAGTCGTTGATATAAAGGCTGTCACTGAAGCTTTCAGCTCAGAAGAAAATTACGCCTATGCGCCTTTTAAATATTCTAAATCCAACGGCATTTCAGGCACTGTTCCAGACGGCTTTTTTACAAAACTCAGAGAATTTGCTATAGGCAAAGTGGCGCAATTTGGTGAACAGCTTTGCCAGGGAAACATTCAGGCAAGACCTGTGGCGGAAGCCTGCAAGCACTGTGATTTTCACGATATCTGCGGCAGGATAAACCAAGAGGACGTTACAGACGTGAAAGACAGCGTTTATGAAGAAAAACTTATGGAAGAACTAACTGACAGAAAGGGGAAAGAATAATTGGCTGATACAAAATGGACCAAAGAGCAGGAAAGAGCCATTAGTGACCGTGGCAAGGGAATTATAGTTTCAGCGGCGGCAGGAAGCGGCAAAACCACAGTGCTTATAGAACGAATGATACAACTCCTTTCTGATGAAAAAAATAAAATACCTGCCGACAGACTTCTTGCAGTAACATTCACAAAAGAAGCCGCTTCAAGCATGAAAGAAAAACTCAGCCGTGCTTTTGACGAACAGCTTCGCCGTGACCCTGAAAACAAGTGGTTGCTTAGTCAGCAAAATCTTATCCAGCTTGCGAGGATATCTACAATAAATTCTTTCTGTCTTGACCTTGTGAAAAGTAATCTACATGAATTTGATTTTCAGGGCGGACTTGATATACTTGATGACAGTGTGCAAAACCTTATTTTGCAGGAAGCTATCACGCAGGCTTATGAAAAGCTTTGTGAAGAAGATTATGAAAGCTACAAACTGCTGAAAAACGCTTTTGCGGATAAAACTCTCAATGAAATCACCGACAATCTTTATAAATTCATGCGTTCGCTGCCGTTTCCTGAGCGTTGGATAGCGGAGGTACATAAAAATTTTACTGATGATAAGATTTTTGACAGCTTTATAAAAGATAATATATGTGTAGCTCAAACAAAGCTGAAAGAAGCATTTTCAATGTATGAAGTTTTTGAAGAATATGCCTGCCGTAAAGAGATAGAGGGCATACCTTTTATAAAACATATCAAAATGAATGAAACTGCCGACAGTGACAGAGAACTTCTTCATAGGTTAAGAAAGCTTCTTGAAAGCGGCGATATAGATACTATTGCTAAGTCAGATTGGAAATTCAGCACCATAAAAAGATTTCCCACGAACAAGGCTTTCAATGCATCACTTGACGATGATATTCGCATGAGGTTCAAGGACAATTATGCCTTCTGTGCATCATACAGAAACAAATATAAAGATATCGTAGCTAAAATTACCGATATGTTCAATAACACAAAACTAATCATGAAGGAAAATATGCTTGAATCTGACAGAATATTTACTGTTCTGTGCAGGGTATGCGAAGAAATAGACAAGATCTCACAAGAAATGAAGCTTGAACGAAATGGCGTTACTTTTTCTGACGTTGAGATAATGGCGAGAGAATTGCTTGTAAAAGATACCGAGAATGGACCTGTTCGCACGGAGCTTTGCGAGGAAATTCGCAGAAACAGGCTTTATGAGCTTATTTTCATAGACGAGTTTCAGGACGTGAATAATCTTCAGGAGCTTGTTTTCCGCTCGCTTTCTGATTCTGATAACTTGGATATCATGGGCAAAAATGTTTTTGTGGTTGGCGATATAAAGCAGGCTATATATCGTTTCAGACTCTCAAATCCTGAACTTTTCAGCAAAACGAGAAATGACGCTTCCGCACCTGAAAACAGCGAACAGCTCGAGGCTATCTTGCTAAGCAAGAATTTCAGAAGTCGTGAGTCTGTGGTCGATTTTGTAAATTTTCTGTTTCACTATCTTATGACACAGCACACAGGTCAGGTGGATTATGATAGAAATGAAGAACTTCGATACGGTGAACTTTATGATGAAAATAACAAGCCTACAGAAATAATGCTCATACCTTTTGATAAGGACTACAAAAAGACAAATGGCTATTCTGTGGAGAACAAAGTGATAGCGCAAAAGATAAAGCACATGCTTGAAAACGGTGAGGAAGTCAAAGATCATAGCTCTCTAAGACCATGCCGTGCAGGAGATTTTTGTATACTTGTTCAAAAGAATGATGAAATTACCCTTATGGCAAAAGCCCTTGAAGAAGTAGGTCTGAAGGCATATTCTGAGGATACAAACGGATACATGAAGTCAAGAGAGATAACACTTGTGCTGAATATGCTCAGGGTAATTGATAATCCTATGAACGATATTGCAATGACAGCTATCATGATGTCGCCTATCATGGGATTTACGCCTGATGAAATGGCGGCAGTAACAGAAAAGTCAAAGAAGCCTAACAGCAAACTGAAAGACCATATCTATCAGGTGGTAGCGGCGTCAGCTTCTGCTGAGGACAGCCACGAAAAGGAAGCTACTCATATAAGCTTTAATAATAAAACATTGCAGGATAAGTGCATAGAGCTTAATAAGCTTATTAATTCCCTGCGTTATCTTTCAATGAGCATGGGTCTTGAACGGCTCATAAGAAAAATATACGACATGACCGACCTTATGGGGATCGTTTCGCTGTATCTTGATTCTGATAAAAAGCGAGCAAACCTTCGTCTGCTTCTTGAATATGCTTCGTCCTATGAGCAAAATAGTCAGGAGGGCGTAACTGGTTTTCTAAGATATATCGACTCTGTGTCCTCAAATGAAAAAGCCTTTAAGCAGGCAATGACAGTAACGGAGGGCTCAGATTCCGTTTACATAAAGACCTACCATGCTTCAAAAGGTCTTGAATATCCATTTGTATTTTTATGTCAGCTTGACATACCGCTTATAAAGAAAGACAAAGGTTACTGTTCACATAACAAGCTGGGCTTTGCTTTCAGTTTTATGGATAACAGCAAACTTATGAGAAAAACTTCACTTTACTATGATAAGCTTTCAAAGGAATCAAAAGCAGAGGAAAAAAGTGAAAAGCTCCGCCTGCTTTATGTTGGATGTACAAGAGCAAGAGAAAGACTTTTTGTAAGCTATGCACCGATTATTTACAGCAATACCACATATGAGAAGGTTATTGAACGTAAGGTGGGGATAGTTGACAGGCTTAGAAACATATACTCAAAGCAGGGAGATTCTCTTGAAAATGTTGTGGCGGACGCTGAAACGATGCTTGATTGGATAACAATCACGCTTGCACTTCACTCCACGGGTGATCAACTCACATCTTGGCTTGGCACTGATAATATAGCTGTCAGCGGGGACGAATACCCTGAGCCTGAGATAATATATAATGAATACAGCATTGAAAATACAGAGCAGACACAGGAAGAAGATACAACTATTAGCGAAATAGAAGCGGATAGAGCAATGCTAAAAAAGCTTCTTGACAAATTTGCATTTGAGTATGATTGGTCAGGAGTATCAACACCAGCAAAGCTTACTGTTACGGAGATAACTGCGGCTGAAAAAGAGAAGCAGACAGAGAAAACCGAACCTGAGTTTTATCCTAGTCTTCCACGGCTTGATGATGAGTTTGATAAACTATCAGCAGCGGAAAAGGGAACTTTTACCCACAAATTTATGGAGTTATCGGACTATGATAAGGCACATGAAAGCGTAAAAACAGAGCTTGAACGTCTTGTGAATCAGGGGTACTTCAGCCAGAAAGAAGCTGACGGAGTTTATGTTGAAGCACTTGAAGCATTCTTTAGATCTGATTTTTATGAGCGTGTGAAAAATTCCGATAATGTGATGCGTGAAAAGAAGTTTCTTGTTTCAATGAGCGATCTTGACTTAAGTGAAAATCTTCCTGAATATAATGGTAACAGCGGTATGCTTCAAGGTATCGCTGATTGTATCTTCCACGAGCCTGACGGATATGTTATTGTTGATTATAAAACTGACAGATTTAAGGATGTGTCACAGCTCATGGGCTATAAAACACAGCTTGCACTGTATAAAGCATCGTTTGAGATGATACTCGGAGAGAAAATAAAAAGCTGTTATATTTATTCATTCTGGCTGCGAAAAGGGGTTGAAATCAAGCTCTGAATGTGATATAATGACATATAGAGAGCTTTGATAATATTTTTTTGAAATAATTTGAGAAAAGGTATTGACAAGTGGGTAAAAGTGTAGTATAATATCATGGTAAACAAAGCAGAACAATGTCCGTTCTCACCTTAAGCGCAGTTCTCTGTAGTAAAAAGGTCAACATGAATTTGCATATCAATGTGATTTTATGCGGGTACGGATCAGTTTTGTGCCCGTTTTATTTTATTTTTGGAGGTGCTGCGTCATTAGCAACAGGGAACATCAGATCAACGAAGAGATCCGTGATAAAGAACTCAGGGTCATAGACGTTGACGGAAATCAGCTTGGTATTTTAAGTGCTGACGAGGCTCTTAAAATTGCATTTGAGAAAGATCTTGATCTTGTAAAGATCGCTCCTCAGGCAACTCCGCCTGTATGCCGTATCATGGATTATGGCAAGTTCTGTTTTGAACAGACAAAGCGTGCGAAGGAAGCAAAGAAAAATCAGAAAGTTATCGAGATCAAGGAAGTTAGAATGTCATCTACGATCGACACTCATGATTTTAATGTAAAGGTCAATCAGGCTGTTAAATTCCTTAACGGAGGAGATAAGATAAAAGTTTCTGTAAGGTTCAAGAAAAGAACTTTGGCTCATCCACAGTTCGGTGAAGAACTTCTTGCAAAATTCAAAGACGCTATCTCTGAAGCCGGCGTTGTTGACAAGCCATCAAAAATGGAGGGACGCAGTCTTGTGATGTTCGTTTCTCCGAAAGTAAACAAGTAAAATAATAAGGAGGATAAATACAATGCCAAAGATCAAAACACATTCTGGTGCTAAGAAGCGTTTCAGTGTTACCGGTAGCGGTAAGGTTAAGTTCCAGCACACAAACAAAAGACACAGACTTACTCAGAAGGATCACAAGCGTAAGAGAATCCTGCGTGGTGCAGCTTATGCAGATGATACCAACATCAAGAACGTAAAGGCTCTTATCCCTTACAAATAAACGAGTTGTAGGGAAAACAAATTTTTAAAATTTCAGGAGGTAATAACTATGGCTCGTGTAAAGGGAGCAATGATGACTCGTAAGAGAAGAAATAAGACTCTGAAGCTTGCTAAGGGATACTTTGGTGCCAAGAGCAAGCACTTCAAAATGGCTAAACAGGCTGTAATGAAGTCAGGTCAGTATGCATACATTGGAAGAAAGCAGAAGAAGAGAGATTTCAGAAAGCTTTGGATCACAAGAATTTCAGCAGCTGCTAAAATGAACGGTATGAATTATTCAACATTCATGAACGGCGTAAACAAGGCTGGTATCAATCTTAACAGAAAGATGCTCTCCGAAATAGCTATCAGCGATCCTGCTGGTTTCACAGCGATCGCTGAAAAGGCGAAGGCTGCTCTTTAATAGTCAAAAACACGCACGTTCTTGTAACCTGCGTGTTTTGTTGTATATTAAGGCAACACCATATATGACGCATTTGGCAACTAAATGATTAAATTTTCAGAATAAGAGGTGACGCAGTTTGCATATTAATAGTAAAGATAACCCTAGAGTGAAGCTTTTCAGAAAGCTTCTGTCTTCAAAAAAAGCTAGGGAAGAACATGGATTGTTTGCTGTTGAAGGTGCAAGAAACTGCGTTGACACCGCTTATGAAGCTGTGTGCGGAAGAATAAAAGTCCATTCTGTTTTCTATACTCAAACGGCCTTGACTAAATATAAAAATACACTTAAAACCGATAGCCTTTTCTCGTGCACAAGACCTGAAGATGTTTTTGAAATATCTGATGAGCTTGCGAAAAAGATGACAGATGAGGGAAACTCTCAGGGCATTTATATGATCGTTTTTAAGGTCGATTTGCCGTTTGTGGCTGAGTATATTGACAAAAACGGGAAGTATCTTGTGCTTGATAATTTACAGGACCCAGGTAATTTGGGTACGCTTCTAAGAACTGCCGATGCTGTAGGCGTTAGTGGAGTAGTTATGACAGATAATTGCGTTGATCTGTATAACCCAAAGGTGGTTCGTTCCGCTATGGGAAGCACTACAAGACTTGATCTTTTTGTAGTGGATAATTTTCTGAACGTCGCAACGCTTTTTGATGAGCTTGGTATCGTTACAAATGCTGCAGTTGTCAGAAACGGTGAAAATATCACAGAATTTGATTTTGATAGACCGTGTGCTGTTGTAATAGGAAACGAGGGCAAAGGTTTGCCTAAAGAACATTCAGACATTTGTAAAAATCGTGTGACTATTTCTATGCACGGCAACATAGAATCACTTAATGCTGCTTGCGCAGGCACAATCATTTTGTGGGAAATGTTTCGAGGTGGCAGTCATGGATAAAGAAAGACTTTTATTGTGGATAAGAGCGGTTCTGATTTTCACTCCATCGAGCAAACGTATATGGGAAGTTTCTGCAAATTATGATGATATAGTTGAGTTCATGACTGCACTCGATGATCATATGGTCAGCGGACTTAATGATAAAGAGCTGCAGAGGATAGGAAAATATAGTCTTAAAGACGCAGAAATCATAAAAAAACGCTGTGAAGAGCTTGGCATAAATATTTATTGTTACGAAAGTGAGGGCTATCCTGACAGACTTAAACGGATCGCAAATCCACCTGCTGTTCTGTATACTTATGGTAACCTTGACTTTTTAAACGATAAATGCGTTATTTCAGTAGTAGGCTCCCGTGAGCCGTCTGAATATTCTGTAAAGATAACGAAGCATATTTGCGCAGATCTTATAAGAAGAAACTGTCTGCTTGCTTCGGGGTTTGCAGGCGGTATAGATCAGATCGCTAACAGGGTAGCTATTGAAAATAATAGTAGACCTATAGCTGTGTGTGGCACAGCTCTTGATTGTGATTACCCTAAGGGAAGTAACGAGCTAAAAAAACAGATTGCTGAGAATGGAGTAGTAATATCAGAGTATTTTCCGGGTTATAAACCATTTGGAAATGCTTTTGTGAATCGCAATAGGATTCTTACAGGACTTTCAAATGCAGTGCTTTTTACTGAGTGTAGCAAGGAAAGTCATGGTCTTGATAATGTCAATCACGCCATATCTCAAGGAAAACAGGTATTTGTAGTACCACCACATGATATCTATGACAGTCGATATTTCGGACAACGTGATCTCATAAGAAATGAGTGTCAACCTGTGTTCGGTGCAGAGGATATAGTGTATTCGCTTGGCAATGAAAGGTATCAATCTCTTAGACTTGTGGAAAGCCTGGGAGAGTTCACGCTTCCTGCTGAGGATTCTGCTATACTTAACAATGGCGAGCCTAAGACAGTGAAGCACAGAAAAAGCAAAAGAAAAGTGCCTGACAGCAAGACTGTTTCTGAAACAGATGTGGTAAAGCCAACACCTGAGCCTGATCTGTCAGGGCTTGATGACACACAAAAGAGCATTTGCAAACTGTTAAAAAGCGGAAATATGCTTGTGGACGAGATAGCTGCAAAGCTTGGTATGGATATCTCTGATGTGCTTGCACAGCTAACGGAGCTTGAACTTTATGGCACTGTTAAGTCATATCCGGGCAAAATGTTTGGACTTTAATATATATTAAGAATGGAGAATAGATTTGTCTAATTTGATCATAGTTGAGTCACCAACGAAGATAAAAACAATTAAGCGTTATCTTAGCGATGATTATGAAGTCGTGGCTTCAAAGGGTCATGTCCGTGACCTGCCAAAATCAAAGCTGGGCGTCGATATAGATAATAATTTTGAACCTAAATATGTCAATATAAAAGACAAAGAGGGCGTTATAAAAGATATAAAAAAGCTTGCAAAGAAAAGCGACCATGTTTATCTTGCAGGAGACCCTGACCGAGAGGGAGAAGCCATTTCATGGCATCTTGCATTGCTTTTGGGTCTTGACCTGAATGATAAAAACCGAGTAACTTTCAACGAACTTACTGAAACCGGTATCAAAGCTGGAATGAGCCACCCACGTTCTATTGATATAAATCTTGTTAATGCACAGCAGGCAAGGCGTATCCTTGACAGACTTGTGGGCTATAAGCTTTCACCTTTTCTTTGGAGAAAGATAAGAAAAGGACTTTCAGCGGGCAGAGTTCAGTCTGTCGCAGTAAAAATGATATGCGACAGAGAAAACGAGATAAGGGCATTTGTATCTCAGGAATATTGGTCCATTGACGGAAAATTTTCCGCAAACGGTGAAAGAAAGACCTTTGCCGCAAAGCTTAATACAGTTGACGGAGAAAAGCCAGAGTTGAAAAATAAAGAGCAGGCTGACGAGATACTGAAAAGACTTGAGGGTGCCGAGTTTGTTATCGACAAGGTAAAAAAGAGCGTTCACAGAAAATCTCCTGCCGCACCATTCACCACCTCGACTTTACAGCAGGAAGCGTCAAGACGTCTCAGCTTTCAGGCGAGAAGAACGATGAAAACCGCTCAGGAGCTTTATGAGGGTGTTGAGATAAACGATATGGGTCAGACAGGTCTTATCACCTATATGCGTACCGACAGCCTTAGAATTTCTGATGAAGCAAGAGCAGCGGCATATGATTTTATCAGAAAAAAATATGGCGATAAGTATATCCCTGATACACCGAAAAAATATAAAACTAAGGGCAACGCTCAGGACGCTCACGAAGCCATCCGACCAACACACCCAGAGGTAACACCTGATACGGTAAAGGCAAGCGGAGTGACGAATGACCAGTACAAGCTTTATAAACTCATTTGGGAGAGATTTATAGCTTCTCAGATGTCAAACTGCCTTATGGACACTGTTTCTGTTGATATCTCTGCAAACGGTTGTAACTTCAAGGCAACAGGCTATTCTGTAAAGTTCGACGGATTTACTGTTCTTTATGAAGAGGCTAAAGACGATGAGGGTGAAAAGAAAAACGTGCTTCCTCCAATAAAATTCGGTGACTCAATAAAGGTGCGTAACCTTGAGGGAAATCAGCATTTCACTCAGCCTCCTGCAAGATACACAGAAGCGACCCTCGTAAAAGCGTTTGAGGAAACAGGCATCGGCAGACCTTCGACTTATGTTCCAACTATTACAACCATAATAAACAGGAATTATGTTGAGCGTGACGGAAAACAACTTAAGCCGACTTCGCTTGGCGAAGTAACAAACCAGCTTATGAGCGAGCATTTTGATAAAATAGTTGATGTTAAGTTTACTGCAAACATGGAGAAATCTCTTGACGAAGTGGAAAATGGCAAGAAAAGTTGGGTAAAAACTTTGCAGGACTTTTATAGTGACTTTGACGAGGAATTGACTGAAGCCGAGGAAGCTATGGACGGGAAGCGAATCAAAGTGCCTGACGAAGAAACAGATCAGGTGTGTGAGCTTTGCGGCAAACCTATGGTAATAAAGATAGGCAGATATGGCAAATTTATGGCTTGCTCAGGCTTTCCTGAGTGCAAGAATACCAAGAAAATAGTTCAGGAAACAGGCGGAATTTGCCCTTACTGCGGAAAGAAAGTGCTTCTCAAAAAGTCTAAAAAGGGCAAGAAGTATTACGGCTGTGAGGATAATCCTGAGTGCAAGTTCATGACATGGGACGTTCCTACCGAAGAAAAATGCCCTAAGTGCGGCAGTACGCTTTTCCAGAAAGGCGGAAAGAACGGAATACTCATTTGCCATAAGCCTGATTGCGGATATGAAAGGAATTTATCTAATGGCGGTTAAGGTAATAGGTGCAGGACTTGCAGGCTGTGAAGCTGCGTGGCAGTTAGCGCAAGCAGGGATAGACGTTGAGCTTTATGAAATGAAGCCGAAAAAGTTTACGCCTGCCCATAAATATAAGGGCTTTGCAGAGCTTGTCTGCTCAAATTCATTGAAAGCGGACAGAATAGATTCAGCCGCAGGTATGCTAAAAGAGGAAATGCGCAGGCTTGGCTCTGTCACAATGGAATGTGCAGCTGAAACTAAGGTATCAGCAGGCGGAGCACTTGCTGTTGATAGAAAAAAGTTTTCCGATATGGTCACGGCAAAGATAATGGAAAATCCTCACATCACTGTTATCGAGGAAGAAGTCACAGATATACCTGATGGCGATGTTATAATCGCAACAGGTCCTCTTACAAGCGATGGGCTTGCAGAGAGTATCGGCAAAATATGCGGTGATTATCTGTATTTTCATGATGCCGCCGCACCTATCGTCACATATGAAAGTCTTGATAAGGATAAGGTGTTTTTTGCTTCGAGATACGGCAAGGGCGAGGCTGATTATATCAACTGCCCTATGAATAAGGAAGAATATCTCAGGTTCTATAATGAACTTATCAATGCGGAATCCGCTCCGCTCCATGATTTTGATAAGGAGCACTTTTCAAAGGACGGGTTTAAGGTGTATGAAGGCTGTATGCCGGTTGAGGTCCTTGCCAAAAGAGGAGAGGACACAATGCGTTTCGGTCCGCTGAAACCTGTGGGTTTGACAGACCCACGAACAGGAAACAGACCTTATGCCGTCGTTCAGCTTCGTGCAGAGAACGCAGAGGGAAGTCTGTATAACCTTGTGGGCTTTCAGACAAACCTTAAATTTGGTGAGCAGAAAAGAGTATTTTCTCTTATCACAGGACTTGAAAATGCAGAATTTATACGCTATGGAGTTATGCATAGAAACACTTTCATCAATTCGCCTAAGCTCTTAAATCCGCAGTTTAATATGCGAGATAGAGAAAACCTTTATTTTGCAGGTCAAATGACAGGCGTTGAGGGGTATATCGAATCGGCGGCAAGCGGAATTTTTGCAGGGTTGAGCATGGCAAGACGTTTGCAGGGCAAGCCTGCGGTTACCTTGCCTGATACCACAATGCTGGGTGCGCTTTCAAAGTATATAAGCGATCCTACTGTGGAGAAGTTCCAGCCTATGGGATGTAATATGGGTATCCTGCCTGAGCTGCCTGAACGTATAAGAGATAAGAAACTGAAATATAAGATGATAGCTGAAAGGGGTCTTGCAGACCTTGACAAGGCTATTGAGGAATTTTAAGGAGAATGTTATGAACATAGTAATTGACGCTTTCGGCGGAGATAACGCACCTCTCGAAGTCATAAAAGGTTCAATTGACGCACAGAAAGATTTCGGTGTTGACGTTACTCTTGTTGGTGATGAAGAAAAAATAAAAAAATGTGCACAGGAAAACGGACTTGATATCACAGCTTTACATATCAAGCACGCTGATACTGTTATCGAGATATGTGAAGAGCCTACAGAAGTAATCAAGGGCAAGAAGGATTGTTCAATGGCTGTGGGCATGAAAATGCTTGCAGACGGCGAGGGCGACGCTTTCGTTTCAGCTGGCTCAACAGGCGCACTTGTAGTTGGAGCAACGTTTATCGTAAAGAGAATAAAGGGCATCAAAAGACCAGCTCTTGCAACAATACTTCCTACGGCAACTACGCCTACGATGCTTCTTGACAGCGGTGCAAACGCAGACTGCCGCCCTGAAATGCTTACTCAGTTTGGAATAATGGGTTCGGCTTATATGAACAAGATACTTGGTGTTGAGTCACCAAGAGTAGGTCTTGCAAATATTGGTGCAGAGGAGTCAAAGGGCAGAGAGCTGGAGCTTGAAACTTACAAGCAGTTGAAAAACGCACCTGTAAACTTTGTTGGAAATATCGAAGCAAGACAGCTTCCTATGGGCGATTGTGACGTATGCGTGGCTGACGGCTTCTGCGGAAACCTTATGCTCAAGCTTTACGAGGGCATGGCAAAATTCTTCTCAGGGGAGCTTAAAACGCTTTTGACTAAGGATACAAAGTCAAAGATCGCTGCTCTTATGGTAATGAAGAACGTTAAAGATTTCAAGAAAAAGGTAGACTACTCTGAGTATGGCGGAGCGCCTCTACTTGGTACTGCAAAGCCTGTTATCAAGGCACATGGCTCATCAAATGCAAGAGCATTCTATAACGCTATCAGACAAGCAAAACAATTTACTGAAACTAATGTGATAGATGAGATCACAACTGCTATCGAGCAGTTGAAAAGCAAACAGGAGATGTTATAATGGACGAGCAAAAGGCTCTTAAAGAGTTTCAGGAAAGAATAGGTTATCAATTCAAAGACGAAAAGCTCCTTTACGAAGCTCTTTCCCATTCATCATTTGCAAATGAAAACAAGAAGGCAAGAAACAGCAATGAAAGGCTTGAATTTCTTGGAGATTCAGTGCTTTCTATAGTTGTGTCAGATCACATTTTCGAGCATTACAAGCATATGCCTGAGGGCGAGTTGACAAAAATGAGAGCTTCACTTGTGTGCGAAAAAGCACTGTTTGAGTTCTCAAAGAAAATAGAACTTGGCAAGTATATCTTTCTCGGAAAAGGCGAGGAGATAACAGGGGGCAGAGAAAGACCGTCAATTATTTCAGACGCTTTTGAAGCAGTTATCGCTGCAATTTATCTTGACGGTGGTATCGAGCCTGTTTCAAAATATATACTTTCATTCATACCTGAAAATATCACGCCTGATGGAGTTGTTTTCCATGATTACAAGACTATTCTTCAGGAGATAATCCAGAAAAATCCTGAGGAGAGAATAGAATATCACCTTAAAGGCGAGTCAGGTCCTGACCATAATAAGAAATTTACTGTTCAGGTACTTTTGAATACGAATGTTATCGGCGAGGGTACGGGCAGATCGAAAAAAACCGCTGAACAGTTGGCGGCCAAAGAAGCATTGGAACTAATGGGCTATGGGGCACAGTAATATATCTGTCTTCGTGCCGCATATAGGCTGTCCGCATATGTGTGCGTTCTGCAATCAGCGCACCATAACTGGTACAGAGAAGATACCGCACGCTGATGATGTTAAGCGTATCTGCACACAGGCAATGAACGAAGTCAAGGACGTTTCACAGACGGAGATAGCCTTTTTCGGTGGTAGCTTTACAGCAGTGCCGAGAGAATATATGCTCGAACTTCTTGGTGCAGCACAGGAGTTTATAGGCAACGACAAATTCAAGGGTATCAGGATATCCACCAGACCTGACTATATCAGCACTGAGATACTTGACATTCTCAGAGATAATCACGTTACGGCTATCGAGCTTGGCGCACAGTCTATGTCAGATGTTGTTCTTGAAGCCAACGAGCGTGGACATACTGTTCAGGACGTCGAAAACGCTGCAAAGCTTATAAAAAGCTATGGCTGCTTTGACCTTGGTCTGCAAATGATGATAGGACTTTATAAAAGCAACCGTGAAACTGAGCTGGAAACTTGGTCGAAGATAGCGGCACTATCACCTAAAACAGTGCGCATCTATCCCGTTGTTATCCTTAATGGTACAAGGCTCGGAGAGCTTTACAAAAGTGGCGAATATAAGCCTATGGACTTTGACGAGGTAGTGAAAATCTGTTCTTATCTTCTCACAGAAGCCGATAAACTTGGTATAGATGTTATAAAGCTTGGTCTGCACGCAAGCGAGGTCGTGGAGGAGCAAATGTTGGGCGGATTTTATCACCCTGCATTCCGTGAACTTTGCGAAGGCAGAAATTACCGCAGGCTTATAGCAGAGGAGCTTGGAAAGCATGGCAATATAAGCGATATAGCTTCCGTTGTGATATCTGTACCAAAAAGGCAGATAAGCAAGGCAATAGGTCAGAAAAAAGCTAATATAGAATATTTCAAAGATCTTGGTGTCAATATAAAAATTGTAGGTCACGAGGGCAGCGATAAAATAAAGATAAACGAAATCATAATGAGGGGTGGTGAAAAATAATGTATCTTAAATCACTTGAATTGCAGGGCTTTAAGTCTTTTCCAGATAAAATAGAGCTGAAATTCAATAAGGGTATCACCGCAGTTGTCGGTCCTAACGGATCAGGCAAGAGTAATATCGGTGACGCTATGCGCTGGGTAATGGGCGAGCAATCTTCCAAAGCCCTGAGAGGTGAAAAAATGGCAGGCGTTATTTTTCACGGCACTCAAACTAGACCAAAAGCGCCTTTTGCTCAGGTAACTATCACCATAGACAACGAGGACGGTGCACTTGAATATGACAGCGACACCGTGTCAGTATCACGAAAGCTTTACCGCAATGGCGACAGCTTTTACATGATAAACGGTAAAGAAGTAAATTTAAAGGATATCGTGGAACTGTTTATGGACACAGGTCTTGGCAGGGACGGTTATTCGATAATCGGTCAGGGCAGGATAGCAGATATCGTAAACGGAAAATCCAATGACCGCCGTGAGATATTTGAAGAAGCGGCAGGCATTTCAAAATTCCGTTCAAAGAAAAAAGAAGCCGAAAAAAAGCTTGCGGCGGCTGAGGATAATCTCTCTCGTATCAATGACATCATGGGAGAGATAGAAGGACGAATAGGTCCGCTTAAAGCGCAGGCTGAAAAGGCGGAGAAGTTCAGAGTCCTTGATGAAGAAAAGAGAAAGCTGGAAGTCTCCGTATGGGTGCATAAGCTCAACGAGTATATGAGCCAAATAGCAGGTTATGAGGAGAAGCTTTCTGCTGTAAAAAAAGAGTACGAGGTCATCACGCAGGAGCTTGAAAGCATTGAAGATGATATAAATGACAGCTTTGCAAAGAGCGCTGAAAAATCTGAGCTTGCTGACAGCTACAAAAATCAGATACATCAGGTGGAGCTTGAAAACTCTCAGGCACTGTCAAAGATCGCAGTATATGAGAATGATATTTCTCACCTTGAAGATAATATTTTGAAGCTTAAAGAGCAGATAAGTGAGTCCAACTCATCAAAATACTATCTTGAGGCTGAGCTGAAAACACGCAGACAGAAGCTTGAAGAACTCGACGAGAAAAAAGCAAAGCAGCAGGAAGCTGTAGATTGTAAGGAAAAAGAGCTTTCTGAGCTTATTGATAAAACTGCATTATCTGACAAGTCGGTAAGTGAAGCTGGAAGCTTTATAAATGAGCTTTACATGAAAAAGTCGGAAGTTTCATTCAGACTTGAAAATGCTAAAAACAACCTTTCGGATATTGATGAGCAGATCGAAAATTCTCTTGAAAGAAAAAAACAGCTTGAAGAACATTCAAAACTTTCTTCTAAGGAATTAAAGGAACTGCGTGAATCAAAAGGCAAAGCTGATGAAAACAAGCAGGAGCTTACAAACCGCATGAGCGGACTTGCAAAGCTTCTTGAAACTAGAAACACAAAGCTTTCAGAATGTCGCAAAAATCTCACAGATACGGAAATACAACTCCGTGACGTTGAGAACAGGATAAAGACTATAGCCGACCTTGAAAACTCCATGGAAGGCTTCCAGTTCAGCGTAAAGCATATAATGAAAGCCTCACAGCAGGGTAGGATAAGCGGCATTTGCGGTACTGTTTCTCAGCTTATATCTGTTGAAACAAAATACTCTGTAGCCATTGAAACTGCGTTGGGTGGGGCACTTCAGAACATTGTCGTAAACAATGAGGACTCTGCTAAGAGAGGTATCAGGCTTCTGAAAGAGAACAGAGCAGGCCGTGCAACATTTCTGCCTGTTACATCAGTTCGAGGAAACAGGCTAAATATGCCGCAACTTGAAAATGAGGACGGCTTTGTGGCTCTAGGCTGTGAGCTTGTTAAGTATGACAGCCAGTTTGAGGGCGTAATCAACAGCCTTTTAGGCAGGATATGTATAGCAGAGGATATTGATAGTGCAACCCTTATCGCAAAGAAATACGGCTATAAATTCCGCATCGTTACCCTGGACGGACAGGTGATAAACGCGGGCGGCTCATTCACAGGAGGAAGCGTTTCCAAACAGACAGGTCTGCTTACAAGAAAAAATGAAGCGGAAGCACTTGCTAAAAAGAAAACAGCACTTGAAAACTCCTTTACAGAGCTTAAACAGCAGGTTGAGAAGCTAAATCAAGAGGTTTCAAAATACACCGCTGATACCGAGGGACTAAGGGAAAAGCTTTCACAGGTAAACAGCGATATACTCCGTTTTGAAATGGAAATAAAGCGTGTTTCAGAGTATTATTCTGACTATGAAAACAAGCTTGATGAGATAGAAACATTTATCGAAACGCTGAAAAATAAATACAAGATAGTAAGCGGAGATATTGACAAGGCTCAGACAGAACTTTCAGAGATCGAAGCTGAGATATCTGATAATGAAGCCAAGCTTGCCGACTCTCAGAACGAGCAGGCAGAACTTAAAAATAAGCGTGAACAGCTCAGCGAAGAGCTTTCGCAAATGAAGATAATGGCGGCAGAGTTATCCAAAGACCTTGATGCCTGCAAGCTTTCAATATCACAGCTTGAAGAAACTATCGGCGACAGTGATACTGACAGCGGCAAGTTGAATGATAATATCTCCGAGTGTGAAAAGAAAATAGCCGAGAAGAAAGAGCTTATTTTTCAGACCAAACAGGAACTCAGCGGCGCTGACGAAAAGATAGCCGCTGCACAGAAAATGGCGGAGCAGGCTCAGCGTGAGCATATTGAGCTTGACAATGCAGCAAACAAACTTCGCACAAAGCAGAAGCACAAAATGGACGAGAAGGAAACACTTTCAGGTCAGATTACAAGAGCGGAGGAACAGAAAAAATCTGTTACTGCAGGCTTTGATAAGCTTGTGGCACAGCTTTGGGATGATTATGAGCTTACAAGAAGCGACGCTGCAGAGATAGCCGAGGATATTGTGGATATAACGGTAGCTAATAGGCGACTCAACGAACTTCGTGGAAAGATAAGAAATCTTGGAAGCGTAAACCTTGGAGCTATAGAGGAATATGCAGAAGTGTCACAGCGACACGAATTTCTCACAGGTCAGCTTAATGACGTAAATACGTCAAAAACAGAACTTGAAAAACTTATCGAGGATCTGACAGAAAATATGAAGAATATGTTCACCGACAGCTTTGAGCGCATAAATGCGAACTTCAAGAAAATTTTCACCGAGCTTTTCGGTGGTGGTCAGTGCGAGCTTATTCTCACAGACCCAAACAATGTACTTGAATGTGGTATTGAGATAAACGTTCAGCCGCCAGGCAAGGTCATAACAAATCTTATGTCCCTTTCAGGCGGAGAGCAGGCTCTGGTGGCTATTGCAATTTATTTTGCAATCCTGAAAATTTCGCCATCACCTTTCTGTCTTCTCGATGAGATAGAAGCGGCGCTTGATGATGTGAACGTAAGTAAATATGCACAATATCTGCACCACCTTACAGATAAAACACAGTTTATCACCATTACTCACAGACGTGGAACAATGGAAGAAGCTGACGTTCTGTATGGAGTAACGATGCAAGAAAAGGGTGTTTCCAAGCTTCTTAAAATGGACGTTTCGGAAACACGTCAAATGAAACTTGAATAGGAGTGAAGAAATGGGATTTTTTGAAAAGCTGAAAAATGGTCTTAAAAAGACTAAAGACTCAATGATGGGCAGAATAGAAAGTCTGCTTCATTCATTCAGCAAAATAGATGAAGATCTTTTTGAGGAGCTTGAAGAAACGCTTATCCTCTGCGATATCGGTGTTACAACTTCTGAAAAGATATGCGATAAGCTCAGACAGAAAGTCAAGCAGGAGGGCGTTAAAGAGCCTGAAAAAATCAAGGATATGCTTAAAGAGATAATCACAGAAATGCTCGGTGAGGATCAGAAGCTCGATATGTCAACAACACCGTCAGTTATACTGGTTATCGGTGTAAACGGTGTTGGCAAAACAACAACTATCGGCAAACTTGCTTATCAGCTTCACAAACAAGGCAAAAAGGTTATCGTTGCGGCGGCTGATACTTTCAGAGCGGCTGCTATTGACCAGCTCGAAGTGTGGACAGAGCGTGCAGGGGTAGACATAATCAAGCACAACGAAGGTTCAGACCCTGCTTCCGTGGTATTTGACGCACTGGCGGCGGCTAAGGCAAGACAGGCTGACGTTGTTATATGCGATACCGCAGGTCGTCTTCACAATAAGAAAAACCTTATGGACGAGCTGAAAAAGATATCCCGTATAGTTCACCAGCAGGCAGAGGGCTGCGCTCTCGAAGTCCTGCTTGCGCTTGACGCTACAACGGGACAGAACGCAGTTAATCAGGCAAGACAGTTCAATGAAGTAGCTGATATAACGGGTATTATTCTTACCAAGCTTGACGGCACAGCCAAGGGTGGAATAATTATCAGCATAACCGATGATCTGCAAGTGCCTGTAAAGCTTGTTACAGTAGGCGAAAAAATAGACGACATACAGCCGTTTTCAGCAAGAGATTTTGTTGAAGCACTGTTTGAATAATAGAATATTGGATTAGACACTTAAAAGTATAAAATCAGGGGGAATTTTTTATGGATAAGGTTTTGTTTGTAGTTGATATGCAGGAAATGTATGTAGGAAGGGGCAGAGATAAAACCACATACACATATGATGCCGAATCACTTATCGACGCTATAAACAAGCGTATCTCTGCTTATAAAGCTGAGGAGGTCTTTTATATCGTCAGCTACAAAAAGGGACTTTTGGGTGGAGGAATGCCCAAAGAGGGAACACCTGCGGCTAGCTTTCCAGCAAAGCTGAAAGTTGTATCCAAAAATATTTATTCCAAAAGCAAGCCCGATGCTTTTTCAAACGTTGCTCTTGAAGATTTTATGAGAGCAAGGAATGTAAAAGAGATAGAATTTGTAGGTGTTGATGGTGGTATCTCCGTTATCAACACAGCAATAGGTGCTATTGAATGTGGAATGAAAGTTGTTTTCAACGAAGAATGTATCGGTACAGTTTTCAAAGATAAGGCAAACAAATGCCGTGAAAAATTAAAGAAAAATAAGGTAACTTATATACACAGCTAAAGGAGAAAAAATGAAACTTGTTATTGCAAGCAACAATAAAGGCAAGATAAGAGAATATAAACAGATTCTTGAGCCGCTTGGTTATGAGGTGTTCTCGCAATCAGAGGCAGGTCTGATACTTGATGTTGAGGAAACAGGCACTACTTTTGCTGAAAACTCTGCACTAAAAGCAAGAGCTGCATTCAAGCTTTGCGGCTGTGCTGTACTTGCAGACGACAGCGGTCTTGAGATAGATGCTCTGGGCGGTGAGCCTGGAGTATATTCAGCAAGATATGGCGGACTCGAAACTGATGATGAGCGTACCGCTCTTGTGCTTAAAAAAATGAAAGAAATACCTGATGATAAAAGGGGAGCACACTTTACCTGCACAATACACTTTATCAAAGCAGACGGTGAAGAGATAGCCGTTGAGGGAAAGGTATTCGGTAAGATAGCTCACGAGCCTGTTGGCGAAAACGGCTTCGGCTATGACCCTATTTTCATGTATGGGAACAAGAGCTTTGCTCAGGTGGACTCAGAAACAAAGAATACCGTTTCCCATAGAGCAAACGCACTGAAAGCTTTGCTTGAACAGCTCACAAAGCAGTAAACTGAAAGGATTTAGATTATGATTACAACTAAACAAAGAGCAGAACTCAAAGGTATGGCTTCGCTTATACAGCCTGCTTTTCAGATAGGCAAGGGCGGAGTTAATGACGCTCAGGTGGCACAGATAGACGATTATCTGAGAGTTCACGAGCTTGTAAAAATAAAGGTGCTTGACAACTCAATGTACACCGCAAGGGAAGCCGCAGAGGAGATCGCTGAAAAGATATCTGCTGAAGTCGTTCAGGTAATAGGCTCAAAGGCGGTACTTTATAAACGCAATAAGAAGCAGCCTGTTATAAAATTAAAGTCAAAGTAATGAAAATAGGTGTTTTCGGCGGCACGTTCAATCCTGTTCACTTAGGGCATTTAAATTGTCTTAAAAGCGTAGCCGAGCAGGCGGGTCTTGACAAGATGATCGTCATGCCTGACAGAATACCTCCACATAAGCAAGCGGAGGACTTAGCTTCCTCTGAGGATAGGTTGAATATGTGCAGACTTGCTTTTGCAGATATCCCATGTGTGGAAATATCCGATTGGGAACTTAAGCAAGAGGGCAAAAGCTATTCAGTGATAACACTCAGACATCTAAAAGAGATATATCCACATGATAAGCTGTTTTTTATAATGGGCAGCGATATGTTGCTTTCATTTGAAGAATGGTATCAGTATAAGGAGATATTATCACTTTCGGCACTTATCTGCGTTGCACGTTCGCATGAGGACATTGACCACATAGAGGTGAAAGCCAAACAGCTCAAAGCCGAGGGTGGAGAGATAATCATAGTAAAAACCGAACCATTTGAGGTGTCTTCAACTGAGATACGTCAAATGCTCAAAAAAAATGTTGATTGCTCTTGCTATTTGAGTGAAAATGTTGTACAATATATAGTGGACAAAAATTTGTATAACCGAGGTTTTCTAAGTGGCAGATAAAAAAACAATAGGCATTTATAAAGCATACCTAAAAGAACATTTATCAAAAAAGAGATACACACACTCTATGAACGTGGCAAATTCCGCTGTGGAGCTTGCAAAAAGATATGGTGCTGACGCAGACAAGGCTTATGTTGCAGGACTTTTGCATGATGTTGCAAAAGAGATACCAGCATTGGAGCTTGCGGCTATAGTTTCTAAATCTTCACTTGATGTGTGCGATATAGAGAAAAAGGCTGTTCCTCTGTTTCACGGTATTGCAGGGGCAGAGCTTGTGCAGACGCTTTTTGATATCCATGATCCTGAGATAATCTCAGCTATACGCTATCATACAGTTGCCTGTGGCAATATGCCCAAGCTTAGCCAGATAGTATATCTTGCAGACCTTATTTCTGCGGACAGGGATTATAAAGACGTAAAGAAAATGAGAAAGTATGCCGAACAAAGCTTGGAGAAAGCAATGTTTGAGGCTTTGAAATTCTCAATAAAAGACTCAGTGGAAAAGGGTAATACTATCCCTGTTTCCACACTTGAAGCATATAATGATTTTGCCGATAATTCAAAATAAAGGAGATTTTTATGGATAATATTTCACAGAATGAAAAGCTGTCAACTATTGTTAAAGCTCTTGATTCAAAAAGAGCAGAGGACATCAGGGTAATAGAGATCGGTGACCTGACTATAGTTGCGGATTATTTTGTTATAGCAAATGGTACTTCAAGCACTCAGACAAAGGCTCTTGCGGAGGAAGTTGAGTTCAAAATGAGCCAGCTTGGCATTGAACCTAACAGAACAGAGGGCTATCAGGGTGCAACTTGGGTCGTACTTGATTACGGTGATATCATAGTTCATGTTTTCTATAAGGAAACAAGAGATCATTACAATCTTGAAAGACTATGGTCTGATGGCAAGGATATCGACGTAAAGCAGTTCTTACCAGACGAGCCACAGGATCAATTTTGACAATTATAATTTAATAAAGGATTGATAAAGATGAAAGAATACAATTTTTCGGCCATAGAAAGCAAATGGCAGAAATACTGGGACGAGCATAAGACCTTTGAGGCAAGCAATGACTTTTCGAAGAAGAAATTTTACGGACTTGTAGAGTTCCCATATCCGTCAGGTCACGGTATGCACGTTGGACACATCAAGGCTTATTCTGGTCTAGAAGTTGTAAGCCGTAAAAGACGTATGCAGGGCTATAATGTTCTTTTCCCTATAGGCTTTGACGCTTACGGTCTGCCTACAGAGAACACAGCTATCAAAACAGGTGTTCACCCAAGAAAGGTAACAGACGACAATATCAAGAAGTTCACGGGGCAGCTCAAAAGAGTAGGTTTTTCATTCGATTGGTCAAGAGTTATTGATACGACCGATGAAAACTACTATAAGTGGACACAATGGATATTCCTTAAAATGTTTGAGAATGGTCTTGTATTCAGAGATAAGACCCTCGTAAACTATTGCCCAAGCTGTAAGGTCGTTCTTTCAAATGAGGATTCACAGGGCGGTCACTGCGATGTTTGCCACAGCGAGATAGTTCAGAAAACTAAAGAAGTATGGTATCTGAGGATCACAGAATACGCTGACAAACTTCTTCAGGGACTTGAAGAAGTTGACTATCTGCCTAATATCAAACTCCAGCAGCAGAATTGGATAGGAAAATCAACAGGTGCTTTTGTAAACTTCAAGATCAAAGAGCAGGACGAGCAGCTCAAGATCTACACTACACGTCCTGACACACTTTACGGCGTTACATTCATGGTAATCGCTCCTGAACATCCTATTATCCAGAAATACAGAAATAGTATTGCAAACATTGCTGACCTTGACGCTTATAAGACAGAGTGTGCAAAGAAGAGCGAATTTGAGAGAACTCAGCTCGTTAAGGATAAAACAGGCGTTAAGATAGACGGTCTGACAGCTATCAATCCTATCACAGGCAAAGAGATACCTATCTACATCTCAGACTATGTTATGATGGGATACGGCACAGGCGCTATCATGGCTGTGCCTGCTCACGATACAAGGGACTATGATTTTGCAAAGAAGTTCGGCATTGACATAATCGAAGTCATCAAGGGTGGCGACATTTCTAAGGAAGCCTACACAGGCGACGGCGAAATGGTCAACTCTGGTGAGCTTAACGGCATAACAAACAAGAAAGAAGCTATCGAAAAGATGCTTACTGTTCTTGAAAAACTGGGCTGCGGTGAAAAGGGCGTTCAGTATAAGATGAAAGACTGGGCTTTCAATCGTCAGAGATATTGGGGCGAGCCTATCCCGATAGTACATTGCCCTCACTGCGGAATGGTCGCTGTGCCATATGATGAGCTTCCACTTAAATTGCCACCGGTAGAGAACTTTGAGCCTGGTACAGACGGCGAAAGCCCTCTGGCTAAGATAGACTCTTTCGTACACTGCAAATGTCCTAAGTGTGGCTGTGACGCAAAGAGAGAAACAGATACAATGCCACAGTGGGCTGGTTCTTCATGGTACTTCCTGCGTTATTGCGATCCTAACAACAATGATGAGTTTGCTTCACAGGAAGCACTGAAATATTGGATGCCTGTTGATTGGTATAACGGTGGTATGGAGCACGTTACACGTCATATGATCTATTCACGTTTCTGGCACAAGTTCCTCTACGACCTCGGTCTTGTACCAACTTCAGAGCCTTATGCAAAAAGAACAGCTCAGGGTCTTATCCTTGGACCTGACGGTGAGAAGATGAGTAAGTCAAGAGGAAACGTTGTTGACCCTAACGATGTTGTTGACGAATACGGTGCAGATGTTCTCAGACTTTATGTTCTGTTCATGGGTGACTATGAAAAGGCAGCTCCATGGAGCGAGAGCAGTGTTAAGGGCTGTAAGAGATTTGTGGACAGAATTTGGGCTTTGCAGGATAAGGTAGTTGACAGCGACGAGTACAGCGACAAGCTGAGATCGCTCATGCACAAGACTATCAAGAAGGTATCAGATGATATCGAGTCAATGAAGTTCAATACTGCTATTGCCGCAATGATGACGCTTCTTAATGAGATATATAACGTTGGTTCTATCACAAAGAAAGAGTTCAGAGATCTTCTTATCATACTCAATCCTTTTGCACCTCATGTTACAGAAGAACTTTATCAGATGATAGGTTGCGAGGGAGTTCTTGACGAGCAGGAGTGGGTAACATATGATGAAGCACTCTGCAAGGACGATACTATCGAGATCGTTTGTCAGATAAACGGCAAGGTAAAATCCAAGCTCACAATACCTACAGACGCAGCTAAGGACGACGTTATCGCACTCGCTAAGGCTGACGAAGCTATCGTCAAGGCAACGGAAGGCAAAAATATAGTCAAGGAAATCTATGTTCCTAACAAGCTTGTAAATCTGGTTGTGAAGTAAGCGAAAATTTCCTCAGAAAAATCAAAAAAAGAGCCAGAAAGCTATTGACTTTTTGGTGGAAATATAGTATAATTAAATTTGTAATTATATCGGTTTTATAAATTCCGCAGATTAAAGACAGAGCGGTCCGAAAGAGTAGGACTGGGGGGAACGTAAAGCGTTTCAGTTTGCTTTTGCAGACACCTTCACTATCACCGTTGATTTTCGGAAATGCCGATAGAATTGCCTCTGTCACAGGTGGCAAAGGGAGGGAATAATTTTGGCAGAAATCCGTGTTGGAAAGAACGAAACTTTGGATACAGCACTTAAGCGTTTCAAGAGATCATGTGCAAGAGACGGCGTTATCGCAGAGGTTCGTAAAAGAGAACACTACGAAAAGCCTTCGGTAAAGCGTAAGAAGAAGTCCGAAGCTGCTCGTAAGCGTAAATACTAATATGTAATTAAAGGCGGGCATTTTTATGTCCGCTTTTTATTTTATACTACAGGAGTTTTTTTATGTTCAAACCAACTTATGTTTTTGACAAGGTAGGAGAGATAACCCCCGATTTTCTTGCTAAAAAGCATATCAAGGGGCTGCTCCTCGATCTTGATAATACGCTGACAACACATAACAATCCCATTCCCCCACAGTCGAGTCTTGATTGGCTTGCTAAGATGAAAGCGGCAGGGATAAAGCTTATGATCGTTTCAAACAATCATGCTCCAAGGGTAAAGCCTTTTGCAGAGCAGTTGGAGCTTGACTTTGTACCTGAAGGCAAAAAACCGCTGACCTTTGGATATACCAAAGCTATAGCTAAGCTCGGGCTTAATAAGAAAAATGTTGCGGCTGTTGGCGACCAGATATTCACAGACGTGCTTGGCTCAAATCTGAAAGGTATACGCTCCATATTCGTGTTCCCAATAGAGCCTGAAACGAGCCTGCCGTTTAGATTTAAAAGAGCCTGTGAAAAGCCGTTTTTACCAAAGCTCAAATAGCATAAAACGAAAGGAATGATACTAATGTCGGCAAAATTTGGACCTGCGGGAAACAGCGAGGCTTTTTCCATTAAATATAAAACAACACTTCAAGCTCCGGGATATCTCGAAGCAATGGGGCTTGACCACTATGAATATCAGTGTGGCAGGGGAGTTAAGGTCTCCGATAAAATAGCTTTTGCCTTGAAAGATAAGGCTAAAGAGCACAATGTCACGCTTTCGCTCCATGCGCCGTATTTTATTTCGCTTTCAAGCCTTGAAGCTGAAAAGCGTGACAACAGCATAAATTATATTCTGCAATCCTGTGACGCTGCAAGCAGAATGGGTGCTGATAGAATAGTTATCCATTCAGGAAGCTGTGCGAAAATAAGCAGAGAGGACGCTTTGGAACTTGCTAAAGATACTCTCACAAGGGCTAGAAAAGCAGCCGTTGAGCAGGGCTTTGAACATATCGTTTTTTGCCCTGAAACTATGGGTAAGGTAAATCAGCTTGGTAACTTAACAGAAGTGCTGGAGCTTTGCAAGCTTGATGATACGTTCCTGCCGACAATAGATTTCGGACATCTCAACGCAAGGGAGTTCGGCTATATAAAAGGTAAGGCAGAGTATGAAAAAATGCTTGATGAAGTGGAAAATGCTATTGGTCACGACAGGCTTAAAATATTTCACAGCCATTTTTCTAAGATAATGTTTACAAATCCAGGCGGCGAGAAAAAGCACCTGACTTTTGACGATAATCAAGGCTTTGGACCTGACTATGAGCCGCTTATGGAGATAGTCGCAAAGAAAGATCTTTCACCTATATTCGTCTGTGAAAGTGCAGGCACTCAGGACAAGGACGCACTGACAATGAAGAATTATTATTTGTCGGTGAAATAAAGATAGGAGAGTATTGATATGAAAAAAATACTTGTTATACATGGTCCTAACCTCAATCTTCTGGGCGAGCGTGAGCCTGGAGTTTACGGTACAGATACATTCGAGAGTATAAACAACGAGATAATCGAGCATGCAATGAAATATGAGTTTCACTGCGACGTTTATCAGTCAAACCATGAGGGTGAAATAATCGATAAGCTTCACCTTGCTAGAAAAAATTATGACGGCGTTATACTTAACGCAGGCGCTTATACACACTATAGCTATGCTATCAGAGACGCCATCGCCGCAATAAAGATTCCTGTCGTTGAGGTACATCTGAGCAATATACACTCCCGTGACGAATTCAGACACACTTCTGTTATCGCACCTGTATGCGTGGGTCAGATAAGCGGGTTCGGAAAGTATTCATACTACATGGCTGTTGACGCTTTGTATTACAAATGGAAAAATGAAAGCGGTGCAGAAAATGACTGATCTTGAAAAACTTTGTTCACGAGTAACAGAAGCGGCAGATTGTGCTGTTATCACTGACGATGTGAACAGAAGATATTTCACCGCAATGAAATCAAGTGCAGGAACACTAGTGGTTTTTCCAGAAAAAGCGTATTTTATCATAGATTTTAGATATATTGAAAAGGCAAAGAAAACTGTCACAGCTTGCGAGGTCATTTTGCAGGACAAGCTCTATGAGCAGATAAACAGCCTTATTAAAAAGCATGGTGCAAAAACAGTTTCTGTTAATGCCGATACCTGCACACTTTCCGAGCTTATCGCATATCAGCAAAAGCTTAATGCTGAGGTCATCGCAGACACAAAGCTTGCGGAAATAATACGAGAGATCAGAACAGTTAAATCCCAAGAGCAGATAGACAAGATAATCAAAGCACAGCGTATCGCTGAAAAGGGTTTTGCACATATGCTTGACTTTATCAAGGTCGGCAGAACTGAAAAAGAAATTCAGCTGGAGCTTGACTATTATATGCTTAAAAATGGTGCTGAAGCTCTGTCTTTTGACACTATTGCACTTTCAGGCTCTAATACTTCGCTTCCACATGGTGTACCATCTGACAAAAAAGTTGAGAGCGGTGAGTTCGTGCTTATGGATTTCGGAGCAACTTATGATGGCTGGCACAGCGATATGACTAGAACTGTATGCGTAGGCAAACCTAGTGACAAGATGAAGTCTGTATACGAAACTGTTCTTACTGCACAGCTTTCAGCTCTTGACGCAGTAAAGGCAGGTATGCCAGGAAAAGCACTTGACAAAATAGCAAGGGATATCATAACTGAAGCAGGCTATGGAGATAATTTCGGCCATTCTCTCGGACATGGCGTGGGAGTTGAGATACATGAAAGCCCTTATGCTTCGCCTAGCAGGGAAGATATATTGCCTGAAAATTCGATCGTAACAGTAGAGCCAGGTATTTATCTTGAGGGCAAGTTTGGTGTAAGAATAGAAGATTTTGTTGTTGTTACAGAAAACGGATGTATCAATATGACAAAAGCCCCTAAAGAGCTTATTTGCTTGTAACTTTTTTTGATTTTTTGGTAAAAAAGTTTTCAAAAGCTATTGCAATAAACAAATAAATATGGTAAAATAAATATAGAGGTATGCGGACATTTTGAACTGTGTACACATTAATTAAGAATGTTTATGGAGGTACTAAATAATGGTAACTGCTGGTGATTTCAGAAACGGCGTGACTTTTGAAGAGGACGGCAACGTAATGCAGATCGTTGAGTTTCAGCACGTTAAACCTGGTAAGGGTGCAGCGTTCGTCAGAGCAAAGGTTAGAAATGTAATTTCAGGTTCTGTTGTTGAAAAGACATACAATCCAACAGCTAAATTCCCAACAGCATATGTTGAGAGAAAGGATATGGAGTATTCTTACAATGACGGCGATCTTTATTATTTCATGGATCCAGAGAGCTATGAGCTTGTTCCAGTAAACAAGGCTGAGCTTTCAGATAACTTTAAGTTCGTAAAGGAAAACATGGTATGTAAGATCCTTTCTTACAAGGGTACAGTATTCGGCGTAGAGCCTCCATACTTTGTTGATCTTGAAGTAACAGAGACAGAGCCTGGTATCAAGGGCGATACAGCTACAAATGCTACAAAGCCTGCAACAGTTGAAACTGGTGCTGAGATCAGAGTTCCTCTGTTCATCAACACAGGCGACAGAATAAGAATCGATACTCGTACATGTGAGTACATGGAAAGAGCATAAGTTTTAACCTTTACGGTTTTTTTAGAAACGGAGGGAATATTATGGAGCTGTCAAAGAAGGTTGCATATTTAAAGGGACTTATGGAAGGTCTAAAGATTGACGATTCCACAAACGAGGGAAAGATATTGACAATTATGGCTGATATTCTTGATGAGATGTCTGCTACAGTTGAAGATATTGCCGAAGAAGTTGACGAAACAGTTGAGCTTGTAGATACTCTTGACGAGGATCTCGGCGAGATAGAAGATCTAATTTATGGTGATGATGACGACGACGATTGTTGTTGCGACGATGATTGTTGTTGTGATGATGACGATGATGATGATGATGACGCTATGTACGAGTGTGTATGCCCTAACTGTGGTGACACAATAATGCTTGGCGAGAACATTATCGCTGATGGTTCTATTGAATGTCCAAACTGTGGAGAGAGCCTTGAGTTTGATTTCTCAGAAATTGAGGACGAGGACAACGAGGATTGATCTCATAAAAAGTGTTCAGCAAAATTTAATAATGTGTTTCAGGGGTGGTGAAATTCCACACCGGAGGTGATCGAATAGTATTCGTAAGTCCTCGACCGCAGAAATGCGCTGATTCGGTGAAAATCCGAAACCGACGGTAAAGTCCGGATGGAAGAAACGACAGATCAATAACGCATAAATTGCACCCTGATTTTATTTTCAGGGTGCTTTTGCTTTTGCTGCTGTTTCTCCCGATAATTTTATTATTTGGAGGAATTAAAATGACAAGTGATAACACTATGCCAAGAAATAAAACTTTTACAACAAGAAAAATGGTAACGGTGGCAATGCTCAGCGCCATAGCTACTGTGATATATTACCTTGATTTTCCTGTGCCGCTTATGCCAGGATTTATCAAGCTTGACCTTTCAAACGTTATATCCCTGCTGGCAGGTTTCTCAATGGGACCTATTGCAGGCGTGATCGTTTGCCTTATCAAGAACGTTATCCAGTTGATTATAAAGGGACTAGGCACAACAATGGGTATCGGCAACATCTTCGACTTTGTAACAAGCGCAGCTTTTGTGCTGACGGCTTCTGTTATATACCATAAGAAAAAAACCAGAAAGAATGCTATCATAAGCTGTATCATTGGCACTTTGGTTTTCACAGTAATAAGCTTACCGTTGAATTATTTTATCGTTTATCCTATATACTTTAAAGCATTCGGCGGAGAAGCTGCTATACTCGGTATGTACCAGCAGATAATGTGTAGCGTAAAGAATATTTTCTCTGCACTGTGTATTTTCAATCTGCCTTTTACTTTTGTGAAGGGTATTATTTGTGCATTGGTCACAATTCTTATTTATAAGCCTTTGTCGCCTATTCTTAAAGGCAAAGACTAAAACAAAATTAATGCTGAACACAAAAAAAGCCTTGGCAGGCACATTCCTGTCAAGGCTTTGATATTTATTATTTAACTGCTTCAAGAAGATCATTGATCTTGTCTGTCTTTTCCCAAGCTACATCAAGATCCTCACGTCCCATATGACCATAAGCTGCAAGCTGCTTGTACTGTGGCTTTCTAAGGTCAAGGTTCTTGATTATTGCAGCAGGGCGAAGGTCAAATACCTTTTCTACAGCTGCCTCTATCTTTTCATCAGAAACCTTTCCTGTGCCGTATGTGTCGACCATGATTGAAACAGGGTTAGCAACACCGATAGCGTACGCAAGCTCAACCTCGCACTTCTTGGCAAGACCTGATGCAACGATATTCTTTGCAACGTATCTTGCAGCATATGTTGCGCTTCTGTCAACCTTTGTAGGATCTTTTCCAGAGAAAGCACCACCACCATGACGAGCATATCCACCGTATGTGTCAACGATTATCTTTCTTCCTGTCAGACCACTGTCGCCCTGAGGACCGCCGACTACGAATCTTCCTGTTGGGTTTACAAAATAAGTAGTGTTCTCATCGAGAAGTTCGGCAGGGATAACTGTCTTTATAACGTTCTCGATAATATCTTCTCTTATCTGCTCCAGTGTTACAGCGTCATCATGCTGTGAAGAAACTACAACAGCGTCAACTCTTGTTGGCTTGCCATCATCATATTCAACTGTTACCTGAGTTTTTCCGTCCGGTCTGAGATATGGCAAAGTGCCGTTCTTTCTAACTTCTGTAAGTTTAAGAGCAAGCTTGTGAGCAAGTGATATAGGCATTGGCATAAGTTCAGGTGTTTCGTCGCAAGCGAAACCGAACATGATACCCTGATCGCCTGCACCTGTATCGAATGCGTTTTCAGCTCTGCCTTCGAGAGCATTGTCAACACCCATTGCAATATCAGGCGACTGCTTGTCTATAGTTGTGAGAACTGAACAGGTGTGTCCGTCAAAACCATACTTGGCTCTGTCATAGCCTATACCGACAACTGTATCTCTAACGATCTGTGGTATGTCGATTATAGCCTTTGTTGTTATCTCGCCCATGCACATTACTACACCTGTTGTAGTGACCGTTTCGCAGGCAACTCTTGACATAGGATCCTGCTCCAGCAGAGCGTCAAGTATAGCGTCAGAGATCTGATCGCATATTTTGTCAGGATGTCCCTCAGTAACCGACTCAGATGTAAATAAATACTTTGACATAAAAATACCTCTTTTCTGAATATTTGTTAATCTAAAAACAGCCACAAAAAAAGCGCTTCATTCCGAAACGCTTGAAATTACTCAATTTCCTCATCTTTCGGAAATAACCGCAGGATTTAGCACCTTAACTAACGCTAGGTTGCTGGGCTTCACAGGACCTGTTTCCTCCACCACTCTTGATAAGGCTATTTAATTTTAACAAAATATATTATACACCATATATCGACTATTGTCAACTGTTTTACACATAATTATAGATTATTTTAATGTTTCGTAATAAATCAGCAAATGCTAATAAAAGCATTGACTTACTAGGACAAGTTCGTTATAATATAAAAAGAGGTGAGTTTTTTTGAAAAATGACAATTCAAATATAAGAACATTGTTTCTGACCTTTCTTAAGATAGGCGTTTTTACCTTTGGCGGAGGATATGCAATGATAGCCTTGCTTGAAACAGAATTTTGTGTGCGCAAAAATTGGCTTGATAAAAAAGAATTTCTCGATATGACAGCTATATCAGAGTCCACCCCCGGACCAACTGCTGTAAACAGTGCTACATATATCGGCTACAAAATAGGAGGTGTGTTGGGTGCTATTGCGGCAACTGTCGGTGTGTGCATACCGTCGTTTTTTATAATCTACATAATATCACTTTTCTTTGACAAATTTCTGTCTTTAAAAGTAGTCTACGCTGGATTCCGTGGCATTCAGGTAGGCGTAATATATCTCATACTTACTGCAGGACTAAGAATGTTGAAAGCACTTGATAACACATTGCTTGACAAAATTATAATGCTTGGAGTTTTCATAATGATGATACTTTTCACACTTTTTTCTGTGAAGTTTTCATCAGTATTTTATATTATCATAAGTGGTGCTGTGGGCATTGCCGTGTATCTGATTAAAACCCTCAGAAAGAGAAGTACATTAAAATGATATATCTCAAGCTTTTTCTCATTTTTCTTGAAATAGGCGCAGTGTCATTCGGTGGAGGATATGGAATGATATCCATTATCCGTGAAAAAGTTCTTACCTTTGGCTGGCTCAGTGAGGACGAATTTGTGAACTTTATTGCCGTATCTGAGTCCACCCCTGGACCACTTGCAGTGAACATGGCGACCTTTGTAGGCTCATCGCAGGCAGGCTTCATAGGCGGATTGATAGCCACCCTTGGCGTTGTGTTGCCTTCGTTCGTGATAATATTCATCATAGCTTCGATCATGAAGGATTTGCTTAAATACTCAGGGATAAAAGCAGTGCTTTCAGGCATTCGTCCTTGCGTTGTTGCGATGATACTCGCCACTGGCATTACAATGGCTTTATCTTCACTGCTAAATATCACCACCATAAATTCAAAGCCTGCTTTTGACTATAAAGCGTTGATAATATTCCTGCTCATAGCCTTGTCAGATGTGCTTCTTTTGAAACTGAAGAAATTCAAGCTCTCACCGATCGCAATTATCGTAAGCTCCGCCTTTCTCGGCATAATATTCTATTAAAAAAAGCTGTAACACCGCAAAGTGCTACAGCTTTTAATTTTTGTGATATGAAAATTAACCCAGAAGCTTTTTAAGTCTCTCGTCAACAGCCTTAAGGAAGTCCACTGTATTTACTTTCTTCTTATTTTCAAGTGTAGAAAGCAGATAAAGGTCGCCTGTCATAACTCCGTCTTCGATAGTTTCAATAGTTGCCTTTTCAAGACAATCAGCAAAGTTCATAAGTTCAGGCAGGTTATCGAGTTCGCCTCTTTTTCTCAGAGCGCCTGTCCATGCGAACAGTGTGGCAACTGAGTTTGTAGAAGTTTCTTCGCCCTTGAGGTGCTTGTAATAGTGTCTCTGAACAGTGCCGTGAGCAGCCTCATATTCATAGATTCCGTCAGGTGAAACAAGAACAGAAGTCATCATAGCCAGTGAGCCATAAGCAGTAGCCACCATGTCAGACATTACGTCACCGTCATAGTTCTTGCAGGCCCAGATATAACCGCCATTTGAACGGATAACTCTTGCAACAGCATCGTCGATAAGAGTATAGAAATACTCGATACCAGCCGCTTCAAACTTAGCCTTGTACTCGTTATCGTATATCTCCTGGAAGATATCCTTGAATGTGTGGTCATACTTCTTTGAAATAGTATCCTTTGTAGCAAACCAAACATCCTGCTTCTTATCAAGTGCAAAGTTAAAGCAAGCTCTTGCGAATGAAGCGATAGAAGTTGACTTGTTGTGCTGACCCTGAATGATTCCGTCGCACTCAAAGTTGTAAATTGTTTCTCTAGTTTCCTTGCCGTCCTTGTCAGTGCAAACAAGTTCTGCCTTTGAGCCAGCAGGGCATTTCATTTCAACATTCTTGTAAACATCGCCGTATGCGTGACGAGCGATAGTGATAGGCTTTGTCCATGTAGGAATGTATGGAGTGATACCCTTAACAAGGATAGGAGTTCTGAAAACTGTTCCGTCAAGAATAGCCCTGATAGTGCCGTTAGGGGATTTCCACATTTCCTTGAGGTTGTATTCAGGCATTCTCGCAGCGTTAGGTGTGATAGTTGCACACTTAACAGCAACGCCGTATTTCTTTGTAGCGTTTGCGGAATCAACAGTTACCTGATCGTCGGTCTCATTTCTGTGAACAAGACCAAGATCATAGTATTCTGTTTTAAGGTCAATATATGGAGTAAGAAGAATATCCTTTATATCCTGCCAGATAATTCTGGTCATTTCGTCGCCGTCCATTTCAACGAGCGGTGTTTTCATCTGAATTTTTGCCATTGGTAAGACCTCCTATAAAGTAATAATGGAATATCCGTTGTTTTTAGCTATCGCAGATATCTTTTTGTAAACGTCAAGACTTGCAATGATAAGCTCGTAGCTGTCGCTGTCAATATCTATCATACATATGCAAGCATCTTTGAGAGTGCTGTTTAACTTATGTACACACTCCTCAGCGTCATCATCGTCATCAGCCTCAAAGTCGTCTGTATAGCTTTCGATCAAGCTGTAGTTTTTAAGCTGTGAAAGTCCCCAGATAATATTCTCGACCTCCTCTGAATAGTCGCAAGGGAAGAGATAGCCGTTTTCTTCAAGTTCGTCTATCATACCTATCCAGCAGATATCGTCAATATCATTTGCTTCCCTGTCAGAAACAACTACGCCTCTTTGCAAATATCTTGAAGCGTTTTTCTCAGCATAAGCCCAAGGGTCATTTGCACATTCACGAAGCTTTGAAACAACTTCGCTGTCATTGTCCGTAATCAATGCGGCAATATCGGTAATAAAAGAATAGTCCTTCATTGCCGGTGTGCTGTCCTTTGTGCCGAAAAGTTTCGAGAAAATCCCCATAGGAACCTCCATATCAGACTTTATTATTTTGAGAGCTGTTCTCTTGTATAGTCAAGCAGACCACCTGCAAGGATAATATCCTTTGTTCTGCCTGTAAGCTCGCAGAGAACTGGTATCTCAACACCTGTTGTCTTATTCACAACAGTAAGCTTAGACATATCAGCCTCAACGTCTGCACGAACGTCAGCAAGAACGATCTCATCGCCCTGATTTATCTTGTCATAGTCAGCTTCATTTACAAATGTGAGCGGAAGGATACCTGCGTTGATAAGATTAGCTCTGTGTATTCTTGCAAAGCTTTTAACAAGAACAGCCTTTATGCCAAGATAGAGAGGAGCAAGTGCTGCGTGTTCTCTTGATGAACCCTGACCATAGTTTGAGCCGCCAACGATTATTGACTTGCCCATGTTCTTTGCACGTCTTGGGAAGTCCTCATCACATACTGTAAAGCAGTGCTGTGAAATAGCAGGGATATTTGAACGCAATGGAAGTATCTTTGCGCCTGCCGGCATGATATGGTCTGTAGTGATGTTGTCGCCCACCTTAAGTGATACCTGACAATCGATGCTGTCATCAAGCGGTGAAGTCTGTGGGAAAGGCTTGATATTTGGTCCTCTAAGAACCTCAACGCTGTCCATATCAGCCTCGTCAGCTGGCGGAACAACCATATTGTCGTTTATCTTGAAATGTTTAGGAAGCTTGAACTCAGGCATATCTCCAAGTGTTCTTGGGTCAGTGAGGTAGCCTGTGAGAGCTGAAACAGCAGCCATTTCAGGTGATACCAGATAGATCTGACCGTCCTTTGTGCCTGAACGGCCCTCGAAGTTTCTGTTGAATGTTCTAAGTGAAACACCCTTTGAGTTAGGTGACTGACCCATACCGATACATGGACCGCAAGCGGATTCAAGTATTCTTGCGCCTGCTGCTATCATATCAGCAAGTGCGCCGTTCTCAGCGATCATGTTAAGTACCTGCTTTGAGCCTGGAGCGATTGCAAGTGAAACGCTAGGGTCAACTGTCTTGCCCTTAAGAATGTGAGCTACTTTCATCATGTCAACATAAGAAGAGTTTGTGCATGAGCCGATACAAACCTGATCTATCTTAAGCTTTCCGATCTCATTTACGCTCTTAACGTTGTCAGGAGAATGAGGACAGGCAGCCAGTGGTACAAGCTGTGAAAGATCGATATCTATCTGTTCGTCATAAACAGCGTCATCATCAGCCTTAAGCTCGCTCCATACGTCAGCTCTGTCCTGAGCCTTCAAAAATGCAAGTGTTGTTTCGTCAGAAGGGAAGATAGATGTAGTTGCACCAAGCTCAGCACCCATATTTGTGATAGTTGCTCTCTCAGGGACTGTAAGTGTCTTTACGCCCTCGCCGCAGTATTCTATAACTTTGCCTACGCCGCCCTTTACAGACATTCTTCTGAGAACTTCAAGGATAACGTCCTTAGCTGATACCCATGGAGAAAGCTTGCCTGTGAGATTTACCTTTACTATCTTAGGATATGTGATGTAATAAGCACCACCACCCATTGCAACTGCAACATCAAGTCCACCTGCACCTATAGCGATCATTCCGATACCACCGCCTGTTGGAGTGTGGCTGTCAGAGCCTATAAGGGTCTTACCTGGTATGCCGAAACGCTCAAGATGTACCTGATGACAGATACCGTTTCCGGGACGTGAAAAATAAATGCCGTGCTTCTTGCAGACAGAACCGATAAATCTGTGGTCATCGGCATTCTCAAAGCCTGACTGAAGCGTGTTGTGGTCGATATAAGCTACAGACTTTTCCGTTCTGACACGAGGAACGCCCATTGCCTCATATTCAAGATAAGCCATTGTACCTGTTGCGTCCTGAGTAAGCGTCTGGTCGATACGGATACCGATCTCCTGACCCTTAACAAATTCGCCGTCAACAAGATGTGCTTTAAGTATTTTTTCTGTTAAAGTAAGTCCCATTGTAACAACAATCCTTTCAAAAATAACTGATATTAATATTTTATAACAAATTGCGATTTTTGTCAAGGTAAATATAAACATTTGCTTGATTTTATAGCGTTTTAATGCATATTTTTGCATGGTATACGTCGATTTACTGTATAAATTTTCATTTCTTACGATATCCTTACTTGACACGGCAAAGCGTATATTATATAATAGTTGTGTTATCAGAGAAAACAAGGCGGTGAAAAGCATGAAATCAAAAACTGTTTTGATATTTTTATCGGCGGTGATACTATGTCTGACAGGCTGTACAGAGTCACAAAAGCCCACAACAGTTGTGGATAATTCCTCTGCCGTGACTACATCATCAAGTGCTGACAGCGAAAGCGGAAGTGATAAATACTATGACAGCACGCCTATATCTCAGGCTTATCTCTCAGGCAATACAGCAAATCTTGATGATAAACAGCTTGAAATATACAACAAAGCCGTTTCGACGATAAATGACCTTATCACACCTGACATGAGCGATTATGAAAAAGAGCTTGCGATACATGATTATATAGTTGGCTGTGCAAGCTATGACGAAGCACATCTCAATGCGCTTGGTATTGGTCTGCCGAACTCAGATAATCCATACGGCTGTCTTATAAACGGAAAAGCAATATGCTCAGGTTACTCCACAACGTTTCAGCTTTTTATGGATATGCTGGAAATACCCTGCAAGACCATATACGCCACAGATTTTGAAGGTGACGATCATTCATGGAACATAGTTCAAATAGGAGAAAGCTGGTATTATGTTGACGTCTGCTGGGACGATCCTATCCCTGACTTTACGGATAGACCAGTAAGGCACAAGTATTTTAACGTCTCAAAAGAATACATGAAAACAAAACACGTCTGGGACGATACAGAGCTTCCTGATACAGATAGTATAAAGTTCAGCTATATTACGCAGACAGTTACGCATATAAACTCAGTAAATGAGATAGAGAGCCTTATGGAAAAGGCTTTGGATAATATGCAGGATAGCGTGGCGGTAACGTCAGATATGAGCGATTTCCAATTCAGTGAAACTGACCAGATAGACACGAACTTCAATGAGGAAAATATCAAAGGGCTTAGCAAAGTTTTTGACAGCTTCTGCGAAAAGCATACAGATCATCAAGTATACTGTCAACGCGTCCAAAACGGAAATGATATAGTTTTGGTGATATACATGAGAAAATTCAGATAGGAGAGAGCAATGAAATTCAGACCTTGCATAGATATCCATAACGGTAATGTAAAACAGATAGTGGGAGGAAGCCTTTCTGACAAAAACAATTATGCTGTGGATAACTTCGTTTCAGAATATGACGGAGCTTATTATGGCAAGCTTTATAAGTCATACGGACTGACAGGAGGACATATTATTATACTGAACCCTGTCGGCAGCGAATTTTACAACGCAGACCTCGAACAAGCCTACAGTGCATTATCCGCATTTGAGGGTGGATTGCAGATAGGCGGCGGAATAAATGACGAAAACGCCGCACAATTTCTTGAAAAGGGCGCAAGCCATGTTATCGTGACGAGCTTTGTTTTCAAAAACGGTGTTGTTAATTTCGATAATCTGAACAGACTGGTGAAGTCCGTTGGCAAAAGCAGACTTGTTCTTGACCTTTCCTGCCGCAAAAGGGACGGAAAGTATTATGTGGTGACAGACCGCTGGCAGAAATTCACTGACATCGAAATGAACAGCCAGACCCTAGAAATGTTCTCAGAATACTGTGATGAATTTCTTATCCATGCCGTTGACACAGAGGGCAAAGCAAAGGGCATTGAGCCGCAGATAGCAAAGATAATGGGAAAATACTGCACCATTCCATCGACCTATGCCGGAGGAATTTCATCATTTGAGGATCTCGATAACCTGAAAGAACTTGGAAATGGAAAGATAGACTTCACCATTGGCTCTGCCCTTGACATTTTCGGTGGAAATATGAACTTTGAAAAAGTCGCTGTCTACGGCAAATAGTCCTGCCTTATGCAATAAACACAATATTTATAGCTGTTTTCTGCATATTTTGGCACAAAAAGATTTGCAATTTAAGTGTAAATATGTTATAATATTATGATACTAATTCAGAAAGGACGAGTTTTTATGTCTAAGATCCGAGTTGCCGTTATTTTCGGCGGAAAATCAAACGAGCACGACGTATCTGTTGTTTCTGCAACTCACGTTATAAAGAGTATACCAAAGGACAAATATGATGTTATTTGTATCGGAATAACAAAAAAAGGTCACTGGATGAAATATATAGGAGATGTTGACGATATTGCGTCAAACAAATGGGAACAGCACCCTGATAATGTTCCATGCGTTCTCAGTCCTGACCCTCTTCACAAGGGCTTTATCGCTCTTGGAGAAAACGGCGAATATCAGAATGTAAAAGTTGACGTTATTTTCCCAGTCCTTCACGGAAAGAACGGTGAAGACGGCACTATTCAGGGGCTTTTTCAGCTTGCTGAGATACCATTTGTAGGCTGTGACTGCATATCCTCTGCAAACTGCATGGATAAGGGACTTACACACACTGTTCTTGACGCAAACGGCATAAAGACAGCAAAGTGGGTAGGCATTATAACCTCAGAGCTTTCACATCTTGACAAAAAGTGTGACGAAATGGAAAGCAAGCTTGGCTATCCAATGTTTGTCAAGCCTGCAAACTGCGGTTCTTCTGTGGGCGTTTCAAAAGCTAAGGACAGAGATGAACTTAAAGCTGCCATAAAGCTTGCATTTGCTCATGACAGCAAGGTCATTGTAGAAGAAACTATAGTTGGCATGGAGTGCGAGTGTGCGGTAATGGGCAATGACGAGCCTTTTGCTTCAACTGTCGGTGAAGTATGCTCTGCAAATGACGAGTTTTACGATTTTGACGCAAAATATAATGACGCCGCTTCCAAAACGCTTATCCCTGCAAGAATGAGCGAGGAGAGCATTGAAGAAATAAGAAAGACGGCTGTCAAGGCATACAGAGCAATGGGCTGCAGCGGACTTTCAAGAGTAGACTTTTTCCTTATGAAAGACGGCACTGTTATTCTTAACGAGATAAATACTCTCCCAGGTCACACGCCTATAAGTATGTATCCACAGCTTATGCAGTACGAGGGAATGACCCCTGCACAGCAGGAAGATAAGCTTATCAAGCTGGCACTTGATAAGGCGGAGGTTGATTATGAATAACGCCGCCATTGGAGTTTTCGACTCAGGAGTTGGCGGGCTTACCTGTGTGAAAGAGCTTATAAAGCTTCTGCCAAATGAAAATATTGTTTATCTTGGCGACACGGCAAGAGTGCCATACGGCTCAAAAAGCAGAGAGACTATAATGAGCTATGCCAGACAGGATATAGAGTTTCTTAAACAGCATAACGTTAAAATGATACTCGTTGCTTGCGGTACAGTTTCTTCTGTATTGCCTGCAATGGATATAAAGTCAGATATCTCCATAAGCGGAGTTGTTGAGCCTGCGGTAAAGGCTGCCTGCTCTGCTACAAAGAATAACAGGATAGGCGTTATAGCCACAAGTGCGACCATAAAGAGCGGCATTTACGGCAAAGCTATAAGAAGCATTAACCCTAACATCAAGGTGGTCGGCAAGGCTTGTCCTATGTTCGTGCCACTGGTAGAGAATGGCTATACTGCCCCTGATTGCGTGCCTGCAAGGTATATCGCACAGGAGTATCTTGAAATAATGAAAAAAGAAGACGTTGATACTCTTATTCTCGGCTGTACTCACTATCCACACCTCACTGAACTAATTTCAGATATAATGGGCGAGGGTGTAACACTTGTTTCATCAGGTGCAGAGCTTGCGAAATATGCACTCAACTCCCTTTCATACAGCGATGATACGGCTGAAAGAGAAGAGCGTGAGAGCCTTGAGCTTTACTGTACCGACAGCGTTGAGCTGTTTTCTGAGAATGTTGAACGTTTTCTCGGAAACAATATCAATGCACAAATATCAAAATGCAGCCTAAAGCTGTAAACTGGAGGATTTTATTTGACCAGCAAGGAAGTATCAATAAAACTTGTTAGCCGTCAAAGCGACGGTAATACAAAAGAAGAAACAGAGCTTATCTCAGCAGGACTTTATGAAGCAACCGAAAAAGGATATCGCATATCGTATGAGGAGTCTGAGGCAACAGGATTTGAAGGAAGCGTTACAACGCTAGAAACCGAAGGCTGCCGCAAGGTGACTATGAACAGAACCGGAACGGTTGAAGCGAATCTTGTTGTTGATATAGGCGAAAAGCAGCATTGCGTTTATGGCACTCCATACGGTGATTTTATGATAGGCATAACCGCTAAAACCATAAGATCAGATCTTGACGAAAACGGTGGAATGCTTTTCTTTCACTATGTTTTAGATGTCAATTCAAGCTATATCGGTGATTTTGAGATAGCTATAGAAGTAAAAGCGGCAAATGTTGTCGCATAATTATATTTGGAAGGACGGAAAAATAATATGACTAATCTCATAAGCGACGCATTTATTCAGGCTAAGGAGCTTGTAATGAAGGCTATGGGCGAGCTTGTTGCAGACGGAACTTTTCCAGCAGAGCCTGTTCCTGCATTTAATACGGAGATACCTGCCGACTCAAAAAACGGTGACGTTTCCACTAATGCCGCAATGGTATGTGCAAGACCTTTCAGAAACAATCCAAGAAAAATAGCAGAAGCTATCGTATCCAAGATAGACCTTAACGGCTCATACTTTGCAAGATGTGAAGTGGCAGGTCCTGGGTTCATCAACTTTTTCTATTCTCCTGAATGGTATGCAACTGTAGTTGCCGCTGTTTTGGAGCAGAAAGAGAAATACGGTGAAACTGACCTTGGCGCTGGGAAGAGCGTTCTTGTGGAATTTGTTTCTGCAAATCCAACAGGTCCTATGCACATAGGCAATGCAAGAGGCGGAGCTATAGGCGATTGTCTTGCGTCTGTTCTTGAAAAGGCAGGCTATGAAGTAGCAAGAGAGTTCTATATCAATGACGCAGGCAATCAGATAGAGAAGTTCAAGACTTCACTCGAAGTTAGATATCTTCAGATATACAAGCCTGAAACTGAGCTTCCGGAGGACGCTTATCAGGGTCAGGACATAATCGACCATGCAAACGCATTCAATGAGATATACGGCGACAAGTATGTGAACGCTGACAGCGAGGAACGCCGTCAGGCACTTTGCGATTTTGCTCTGCCAAAGAATATTCAGAAACTCCACGACGACCTTGGCAAATATAGAATACAGTATGACAAGTGGTTCAACGAAAGCACACTTCATAAGGACGGCTCAGTTCAGAGAGTTATCGAACAGCTCAAAGCAAGCGGTCATACCTATGAAAAAGACGGTGCCCTTTGGTTTAAAACAACAGAGTTCGGTGACGAAAAGGATAGAGTTCTCGTTCGTGAAAACGGTGTGCCAACATATCTTGTGCCTGATATCGCATATCACTACAACAAGCTTGCAGTAAGAAAGTTCGATAAGGCTGTAGATATTTTCGGTGCGGACCACCACGGATATATAGCTCGTATTAAAGCTTCTATGACAGCACTTGGTGTTGACGCTGACAGACTTGACATTGTTATCATGCAAATGGTAAACCTTGTCCGTAACGGTGAAAAGTATAAGCTTTCAAAGCGTTCAGGAAAAGCTATCACACTTTCTACTCTTCTTGACGAGATACCGATAGACGCAGCAAGATTTTTCTTCAATCTCCGTGAGCCTAACTCTCACTTCGATTTTGACCTTGACCTTGCTGTATCTCAGACAAGCCAGAATCCAGTTTACTATGTACAGTATGCACACGCAAGAATTTGTTCTGTCCTTAAAAAGATGAACGAAGAGGGCATTGAAGTTAAGAGCCTCGACAAGGCGGCTCTCAGCGTCCTCACAGCGCCTGAGGAGCAGGAGATGATAAAACACCTTGCTACTCTGCCAAACGTTATAAACGAGGCTGCAAAGGCTTATGACCCAGCTAAGGTAACAAAGTATGTTATAGACCTTGCTACAATGTATCACAAATTCTATAACAACTGCCGTATCATGGGAGAAGACGAGAGCGTTATGCAGGCAAGACTTTCACTTTCACTTGCAGTTAAGCAGGTAATAAAGAATATTCTTGATATGCTCAAGATAACTTGCCCAGAGTCTATGTAATAAAATATCAGACCCGACCGTGGAAAACTCTACGATCGGGTCTTTTGTTATTTTTGGGTATTTCTTATGTAGTGGAATAGATATTGCTGTGCAATGCCCTCAACACCCTTCACACAAGAGGGAAGTCCGTTCGGATACCACTGTGCAAGCACTCGCTTCACCCACACGTCTTTTGGGAAAGCGTCCGTTTTGTAAAAGCCGAAAAGCAGTGTACAATCAGCAACTTTCGGACCAACACCCTTGATCTTCATAAGCTCGTTTCGTGCATCGTCAAGGGGCATTTCTTTTATCTTTTGGTAGTCTATCTCACCGCTCAAAACCTTTTCAATGGCGTCAACAAGATATTTTGCTCTGAACCCTGAACGCAGATACGCAAGGCTGTCTATAGTTTCATCTGCCATATCTTCGGCAGAAGGGTAGCCGCTATAATGCTCACACAAACGTCCTATAATGCCCTTTATCCTTGGGATATTGTTGTTCTGACTTATTATAAAGGAAGATAACGCCTCCCAACTGTCCTGCCTGAGTATTCTTATGCCGCCTGCAAATGAGCAGGCTTTTGACAGAGTTTCGTTCTCAGAGAAGCGGCGTTTAAGCTCCCCGTAATCAGTATTCAGGTCAAAATAATCGATCCAAATGTTTTCAAAGTTCTGCACAGTAGTGTCATGAAGCCTAAACACGCCATTTTCGGGTTCCTCACTTATGGTAAGTTTGTTGTTAAGGAAAGCTCCGCTGTAAGTTTTTTTATCTATCTTCTCCCAGCGAAAAGCCTGTCCGCAATCAAGTGTATCATCTAGTCCAAAATCAGACTGTTTCAGCAAAATGTCACTGCCGCTTTGTGTATAATCCATAAAATTCAGCTCCTATTTATTATAAAATCATCGAATCTACTTGCAAAATTCTACAAAAAATATTATACTATAAATATTAGTATTTTTCAAGCGGATAAAATAAACATATCTAAGAAAGGTGTAGTGCTACAATAGATATTGGACAAAATTAAGAAAAAAGAAAAGAGAGATAGACAA